>CAMLFJ010000008.1 GCA_946479205.1 uncultured bacterium
AGAAGACGATGATCAGGGTCATCAGCAGGAAGAGCAGGATGTAGATGCCCTTGATCGGGTTCTTGAGCAGGCGGAGCTGCTTGTACTCCTGGAAGGCCTGGCTGATGTTGCGCAGCCGCGCCTCGAGGCGCTGGGGCACGTGGATCGCCACCACGATCGCGGCGGGCACCCCCTGATCGCCGTCGCGCACCGGGACCATCGCCTGGATCATGTCGCCGTTGTCGAGCTCGTGAACGGTGGTGATCTCCTGGCCCGAGAGCGCCTGCCGCACGTGCTCGTTGTTGGCCTCGCGGGTGGGCACCGCGGCGAGCACCGGGTTCTTGACGTGCACCAGCTCCTGCCCCTCGCGGTTGAAGACGGTGATGGCGGCCACCCCGAGGCGCTCCTGCTGCTCGGTCAGGTAGCCGGCGAGGGCCTCGCGCTTGCTCTCGGCGAGGAGCCCGTCGCGCTCGATCACGCGGCCCATGTAGCGCCCGTGGCGCAGCGCGGTGGTCTCGAGGCTCTGGTAGTAGGTCTGCGCCACCTCCATGGCCTGGTCGAGCGGCTTCTCGACCTGCGGCTTGAACCAGCCCTCGATGGAGGTGGTGATGAAGTTGGAGGCGATGAGGAAGATCAGGATGCCCGGCACCAGCGACAGGGCCAGGAAGGTGAGGACGAGCTTGGCCTTGAACTTCGAGCCGATGATCTTCTGCCGCCGCTCGAAGGAGAGCTTGACCAGGTTGCGGAAGAGCAGCACCAGCAGGAGTAGGAAGACGATGAGGTTGAGGTTGAAGAGGAAGAAGACGATGAGGTTGGAGGCGAACGGGATCTGGGGCGCGCGAATGCCCACCTCGAAGACGGTCGCGACCACGAGGAGGACGAGGATCCCGGTGATGATGAGCAGATTCCGCTTGCGCTTCTCCTGCTCGTCGACCGGCGACGGCCGCGGCGCGGGCGCCATCACTGGCTCCGCACCGGGGTCAGCAGGCTCGACTGCACCCACGGGGTCTCCTCGGCCTCGCCGGTCATGCGCGCGAACCAGGAGTTGACCCCGCCCAGCGAGACATCGGAGCGCACGCGCACGTAGTAGAGCTCCTGCTTGTCGAGCGCGGCGACCGGGGCCAGCTGGCCCACCCGGAGCTCGGAGATCACGCGCTGGGCTTCGCGCAGGTCCTTGGTGAGGAGCGGCTCCCGCTGCTCGCCCTTGAGCGGCGCGACCTTGTACTCCTTGGTGAGCACGTTGTAGGTGAGCTGGCGCTCCACCATGCGCGCCTGCAGGCGCCGGTCCACGCCCATGCGCGTGTGCTGCCAGAGCTCGACGTAGTAGCGCACGTGGGCCGCGATGCCGGTGTGGAGGCTCTCATGGAGCGTGCTCGGCACCGCCCCGAAGAGCACGACCGTGACCGTGACGTCGTAGTCGTTGAGGAAGACGGCCAGGTTGCTGATCCGGACCTCGGCCTGCGCCGCGGGCGCGCCCAGCAGGGTGGCCGCGAGCAGACTCGCGGCGAGGGCGACCTTCCGGATCGAACGGCGACGGCAAGTCCTCATAGAGCAGCCGGACCATTATAGCGTCCGGTCCTACGGGCAGGGCGGTTCGGACTCGGGGGCTCCGGGGGATCGGGACGAGGGGAGCGGGAGGGGGCGGCGGCCTACAGGGCCGCGACACCCGGAAGGAACCCGTCGCCGGTGGCGGGCACCGTGGCGGGAACGGGGCGGGGGGCCCGCGCCGCGACCCGGCGGCGGTCGGCCGCCAGGGCCTTCTGGATCGCGGCCACCAGCTGGTAGTTCAGGGCGTGGCCCGCGTTGCGGCCCACCACGTGCGCCCGGAGGGGGCGGCCCAGGAGGAACAGGTCTCCCACCAGGTCGAGGATCTTGTGGCGGACGAACTCGTCGGGGAAGCGCAGGCTGTCGTTGAGTACCGAGCGCTTGCCCACCACGATCGCGTTCTCGAGCGACCCGCCGCGGGCCAGTCCGCTCTGTCGCATGGCCGGCACGTCGCGAAGAAACCCGTACGTCCGGGCGGCGGCCAGCTCGTCGCAGAAGACCTCTTCGCTGATCCCGAAGGTGCCCGCCTGCAGCCCGATGATCGGATGGTTGTTGTCGAGGGTGTAGCTGATGCGGAGCGAATCCGCAGGCAGCACCTCGATCCAGCGGCTCTCGGTCCCCACGCGGATCGGCTGACTGATCGTGATCGGGCGGCGGGGGGCCCCGAGGCTCACGCGGCCGGCCGAGCGCAGCAGGTCCACGAACGGCTTCGCGCTGCCGTCCGCCGCCGGCACCTCGGGCCCGTCGATGTCCACCATCAGGTTGTCGATGCCGAGCGCCGCCGCCGCCGCCATGAGGTGCTCGATGGTGCGCACGCGCACCCCGAAGGCGCCAACCGTGGTCGCGGAGTTGGTATCGACGACGTGATCGGCGTTCGCGGGGATCAGGGTTCCGTCATCGGCGCGGAACAGGATGCCGGTATCCGCCGCGGCCGGGGAGAGCGTCACCTTCGCCGTCTCACCCGAATGGAGACCGATCCCGTCGAGGCTTACCGGGCGTCTGACGGTCTGCTGAGAGTCCATGACCACGGCCTTAGTAGGCAAGCAGGGTGCCAGTGTGGACTGATACCATCAAGTACCTGTTTAGAGTGTTGTTTCCAGCTACAAGGCAAACTGGATGCTATGTAAGCGGTTGCAAGAATGACACACCCCCAAGGGGGGCTTGTGTCCAATACGCAACATCAGACCTCCAGGCTGGCGCGCACCCGGAACCCGTCCGGGAGCGCCTCCACGGCCGGCCCATCGCTCCCGATCCCCCGGATCAGGGTCAGGATCTGGTGCCGCGTGGGCTCCACGGGTTCGCCCCGCAGGAAGGCGTGGAGCCGGACCGGCTCGCCGCCCGCGGTCGGCGCGGCGTCGAAGACGGCGAACTCGATGGCGCGGCAGGCGAAGCCTTCCACCTCGTGTACGTAGAGGCACTCCTCGAGCCAGCGGCGCAGGAGCGCGGGGACGCCGGCTCCGTGCGCCCGCACCTCGCGCACCTCCGCCTCGTCCACCGACGCGGGATCCACCGCGGCGGCGAAGAGCGAGAGCGCGATCCGGGCGAAGGCGTCCGGCAGCGTGGGGGCCTCGACGACGAGCTGCACGTCAGGCGGTGCCCAGATCGCCGTAGCGCGACTGGAGCAGTGCCACCGCCACCGCGCCCGCGGTCTCGGTCCGGAGCAGGCGTGGTCCCAGGGAGGCCACGACGGCGCCGGCGTCGACGAGCCCGCGCACCTCCTCGGCGGTCAGCCCGCCCTCCGGCCCCACGATCACCGTCACGCGCGGGCACGGCCCGGGCGGCAGGCGCTTCTCCAGCCCTTCCCGCTCTTCCTCCCAGAGGCAGACGAGCAGCCCGGCCGGGCGGGACTCGCGAGCCCACGAGGCCACGTCGCGCGGCGGGGTGATCTCCGGGACGGCCGCGCGGCCGCTCTGCTGGGCCGCCTCCTTGGCGATGCGCTGCCACCGGCCGAGGCGGGAGGTCCACCGCGCGGGCTCGAGGCGCACCACCGTCCGCTCGGTCATGAGCGGGACCACGCGCGTGACCCCGAGCTCGGTGGCCATCCGGACGATGCCGTCCATCTTGTCGCCCTTCGGGATCCCCTGGGCCAGGGTCAGGTCGAGCGGCGACTCGGTCGCGAGCGGGGCGCGGCTCACGATCAGGCCCTCGGCACGGCGGGCCGCGATCGCGGTGAGGCGCACCGACAGCCGCGCGCCCCCGTGGTCCACCGCCTGCACCACGTCTCCCACCGCCGCCCGCAGCACGCGGCCCAGGTGATGAGCGGCCGCGGCCTCGAAGACCACCCGGTCGCCGTCCACCGCGTCCGGACCGAGGTGGAGCAAGCGGGTCACGAGGCCCGCGCCTCGAGGCGCAGCGAGGCCCAGCCCTCGAGGGCCAGGCGCGAGCGGGTGGTGAAGCCGGCGCCGGCCAGCGCGTCGCTGACGCGTCCATCCTCGTCCTGGAGCATCCCGCCCAGCACCAGCGAGCCGCCGGGCGCCACCAGGCGCGCGTACTGCGGGACCAGCGCCAGGTGCGTGTGGGTGAGCAGGTTGGCGAGGACGAGCGGGAAGCGGTCGGGGATCTCCTGCGGCTCGGCGAGGCGGACGCTCAGGCCGGCGCAGCCGTTCCGTCCCCCGTTGACCTGGGCCGCCGAGACGGCGTCCGGATCCACGTCGATCGCGAGCACGGTGGGCGCACCGAGCTTGAGCGCGGCGATGGCCAGGATGCCGGTGCCCGTGCCGATGTCGAGCACGGCCGCGCCCGGCGCGGCGGCCAGCGCTTCCTCGAGCAGCACGAGGCAGCCCTCGGTGGTGCCGTGGTGCCCGGTGCCGAAGGCGCGTCCCGGCTCGATGATCACGGTCACGCGCTCCGTCCCGGCCGGGCGCGCGGGCGCCTCGATCCACGGCGGCAGCACGAGCAGGCGCCGGCCGACCTCGCGGGCCGGGAAGGATTGCTGCCAGGCGCTGGCCCAGGCCTCGTCCAGCAGCGGCGCGATCTCGGTGCCGTGCGACTCGATCGCGAAGCCGAGCGACCGGAGTGACGCCTGGTAGTCCTGGACCGCCGCGAGCAGCCGGGTCGACGACATGCTCTCCGCGAAGAACGCCCGCAGGCGCGGCGGGACGCCGGGAGCCTCCTCCTCGACCACGCCGAGGGCGCCCTGCTCCCAGAGGAAGTTGGTGAGGCCGTCGGAACAGTCGGGGGAGGCGGGGAGAGTGAGCTGCCAGAACGGCATCAACTACCGAACAGCTGCTTCATCCGCTCGACGAACTTGGAGGCGCGGGGACTCGAGTCGCCGTCGTGCGCCCGGCGGAACTCCTCGAGCAGCTCGCGCTGGCGCGCGGTGAGGTGCGTCGGCACCTCGACGACGACCTCGTACACCGCGTCACCCCGCCCGCGCCCGCGCAGGTGCGGCATGCCCTTGCCCTTGAGCAGGAGGCGCTGGCCCGGCTGCGTGCCCGCCGGCACCTTCAGCTTGGCGGCGCCGTCGAGCACCGGCACCTCGACCTCGTCGCCGAGCGCGACCTGGGGGAAGGTGAGCGGCAGCTCGCAGATCAGGTGGGCGCCGTCGCGCACGAAGATCTCGTGGGGCTTGAGGTGGAGCACCACGTAGAGGTCCCCGGCCGGGCCGCCCTGGAGCCCGCTCTCCCCCTCGCCGTTGAGCCGGAGCTGGTTGCCGTTCTCGACACCCGCCGGGATGGTGACCTTCAGCAGGCGCTCGCGCGAGAGGCGCCCCTGGCCGCGACAGCCCGTGCAGGGGTGCCTGATGATGCGGCCCTCCCCGCGGCAGTTGGGACAGGGGCGCGCCACCGTGAGGAAGCCCTGGGTGAACCGCACCTGGCCCTGGCCCCGGCACGTCCCGCAGGTCTCGGGCTGGGTGCCCGCCTCGACGCCGGCGCCGCGGCACGTCTCGCACGTCTCGAGCCGCGGGACCTGCAGCTTCGTCTCGAGGCCCCGGGCGGCGTCCTCCAGCGTGATCTCCAGGTCGTAGCGGAGGTCGTCCCCGCGCCGCACCCGCGAGCGGGAGCGGCCGCCGCCCCCGCCGCCGAAGAACCCCTCGAAGAGGTCCTCGAAGATCGTGCCGAAGCCCGCCTCACCGCCCCCGCCGGCTCCGCCCACCACGCCGAAGCGATCGTACTGGGCGCGCCTCTCCGCGTCGGACAGGATGGAGTAGGCCTCGCTGATCTCCTTGAAACGGTCCTCGGCCTTCTTGTCGCCGGGGTTGCGGTCCGGGTGGTAGGCGCGCGCGAGGTTGCGGTAGGCCTTCTTCAGCGCCGCGTCGTCGGCGTCGCGCGGGACGCCGAGGATACCGTAGAAGTCCTTGGCGGCCACGCTAGGCGTCGACGGGAGAGGCGCCCGAGCTGTCCGCGGCCACCGCCACCGTGACCATCGCGGGCCGGAGCACGCGGCCGTGCAGGAGATAGCCTCGCGCGGTCTCCGCGGCCACCGACATGTCGGGCAGGTCCGCGCGCTGCACCCGCGCGATGGCCTCGTGCCGCTCCGGATCGAAGGGCTGGCCCACCGAGCTGAACGGGGTGACCCCGTACTTCTCGAGGACGCGCAGCAGCTCGCGCTGGATCAGCTCGACGCCGGTGGTGAGGGAGGTCGCCGGCTCGGAGCGCGCCGCCTGCATGGCCCGGTCGAGATTGTCCAGCACCGGCAGGATGTCGCGCAGCAGGGACTCGTTGGCGTAGCGGGTGTACTCCTCCCGCTCCCGCGCGCTGCGCTTCCGCACGTTGTCGAACTCGGCGACCGTGCGGAGATAGCGGTCCTGCTGGACTTCCACCTCACGGGTCTTGGTCTCGAGCGCCTCGCGGAGTCGCTGGATCTCCTCCGCCCCCTCGGTCACCGGCCCATCGAAGTACGAATCGCTCATGGCAGAAGGTAAGTATAGCAGACGGGCGCGCGGGGCCTGGAGGCCCGCGGGCGACGCCGCCCGGCGGTCGACTAGGGCAGGTACAGGTGCTGGCGGACGCGGGAGAGGGCGCTGGAGACGACGCGGGCGGTCTCGTCGACGACCGACATGACCTCGGAGTAGGGCATGCGGCGGGGGCCCACCACGCCGAGGACGCCCAGGACCTGGTCGCGGTAGGTGTAGGTGGAGGTGATGAGGCTGCAGCCCCGCATGTCCTCCATCGGGTTCTCGCTGCCGATCATGACCTGGATGCCGCGCTCCTCGGCCATCCGGGAGAGCAGGTCGATGAGGCGCGCCTTATCCTCGAAGGCGCGCAGCACGGAGCGCAGCGTCGCGGTGTCCGACAGGTCCGGATGATCCAGCATGTTGGTGGCGCCGCTCAGGTAGAGCGTCCGGTCACGCAGCAGGGCGACGACCTCGTCGAGCACGCCCCGGCTTCGCGTCCAGAGGGGATCGAGCGGGTCGGCGGGCGCGGTCAGGTCGTCGAGGATCTCCTGGAAGGTCTTGCCGCGGAAGCGCCGGGTGAGGGCCCGCCCGGTCTCGCGCAGCTCCTCGCTCCCGCCCCGCGGGACGGTGTTGATCGGCCGCGCGGTGACCCACCCCGTGTCCGTCACCAGGACCGCCAGGGCCCGCTCCTCGTCCAGCGCCACCAGCTCGATCCGGTCCAGCGCGGTGTGCTTGAGCGGCGGGGCCAGGAGCACGCCCATCATGTGCGTGCCGGTGGACAGCAGCGACGGCGCCTCCGCCATCAGGCGCTCGGCCGCGTCGGCCTGCGGCACGCCGGAGGGCTGGCCCACCGCGGGCGCCTTGCCCGCCACCCACGGCATGCGCTGGAGATGATCCACGTAGAAGCGGTAGGCCGCGTCGGTGGGGACGCGCCCCGCGGAGGTGTGGGGCTGCGCCAGGTACCCCAGCTCTTCCAGGTCCGCCATCGCGTTGCGGAGGGTGGCCGGGGAGAGGCCGCGGATGTGCCGCCGCGCCACCGCGCGCGAGCCGACCGGCTCGCCGGTCTCGACGTATTCGGCGATCACGGCCAGGAGAACCTGGCGGCTTCGCTGATCGAGGGGCGGGGTGATCATGCGTGATCTTACCGCTAGAGCAGCTCGGTGAACAGAGCGTCGGAGAGAAGGAAGCCGGCCTCGGTGAGACGGACGCGGCCGTTCCCCTCCGCGAGCAGCCCGCGCTCGCGCCAGGCGTCGAGCACCTCGGGCAGGCGCCCGCGCTCGAGCGCGCAGCGCTCGGCGAGCCGCTCGGCCGGGATCCCATCGCTCGTGCGGAGGCCGAGGATCAACCGCTCCGCGAGGGCCTGACGCTCCGTCAGCACCTCGTGGCTCTGCAGGGGAAGCGTCCCGCCCTCCACGAGCGTGCAGTAGCGCTCGACCGGCTTCACGTTGCCGTACCGCACGTGCCCGAGGAAGCCGCAGGCCCCCGGCCCCAGGGCCAGGTACTCCTCCCACCGCCAGTAGCGCTGGTTGTGGCGCGAGCGGAAGCCCGGCCGCGCGTAGTTGGAGACTTCGTAGTGCTCGAGGCCGGCCTCGCCGGCCAGGCGCGCCAGCTCCCGGTACTGCGCGGTGACCGTCTCCTCCTCCGGGAGCCCGCTCACGCCCGCGGCGTGCCAGAGGCTGCCCTCGTCGAGGGTGAGGGCGTAGGCGGAGAGATGGTCCGGGCCCCACGCGAGCGCGTCCCGCACGGTGCGCGTCCAGGTGTCCAGGTCGAGCGCGGGCAGGCCGTAGATGAGATCCACGCTGATATTGTCGAAGCCGGCCTCGCGCGCGGCCCGGAACGCGGCGGCGGCCTGGGCGGCCGAGTGCCGCCGATCGAGCCGCGGCAGGATCCCGTCGTCCAGGCTCTGCACGCCGAGGCTGATCCGGGTCACTCCCGCCTCCCGGTAGCCGGTGAGGCGGGCCACCGTCACGTCGTCGGGATTGCACTCGACGGTGACCTCGGCCCCGGGGTCGAGCCGGAAGCGGGTCCGGATGCGCTCGAGCACCGCGGCCATCTGGGGGACGTCGAGCAGCGACGGGGTGCCGCCGCCGAGGAAGAGGGTGTCGAGCGTGACGCGGGCCGCCCACGGCGCCGCCGCGGCCAGGTCGCACTCCCGCAGCAGCGCGGCCAGGAAGCGATCGAGCCCGCCCGGGGTGTAGGGCGCGGTGTTGAACGAGCAGTAGCCGCACCGCTCCGCGCAGAAGGGCAGGTGCACGTAGAGCCCGAGCCGATCGGCGCGGGGGGTCAGCGACGCTACGGCAGGTACTTGCCCAGCCGTTGCCAGCGCAGCCAGTGCCCGTCCCCGTTCCACGACCAGTAGATCAAGAAGGCCTTGCCGCGGATCTTCTCCCGGCGCACGAAGCCCCAGTAGCGGCTGTCCTGGGAGTTGTCCCGGTTGTCCCCCATCACGAAGTAGGAGCCCTCGGGCACCTTGAGCGGGTCGCACCCGAAGGCGTAGCTGCACTGGGCCGACGGGGGACCGGAGAAGGAGCCGGGCCGCACGTAGGGCTCGTCGATGGAGTGGCCGTTGAGCAGCACGCGATTGTCGCGCACCTGGATGGTGTCGCCGCCCACCGCGATGATCCGCTTGATGAAGTCGCGCGTCTCGTCGTTGGGGTACTTGAACACCACCACGTCCCCGTGCCGCGGATCGCGCAGGCCGGGCAGGTGCCGGTCGGTCAGGGGGATCTCGGCCCCGAAGAGGAACTTGTTCACCAGGATGTAGTCGCCGATCAGCAGCGTGTCCATCATGGAGCCGGAGGGAATCGTGAAGGCCTGCACCGCGAACTGGCGGATGAAGAGGGCCAGGAGCACCGCGATGATGATCGCTTCCGAGTACTCCCGGAAGAGCGACTTGCGACGGGGCCGGGCGATGGGAGACGGCGATCCGATGTCACGGTCGGGACGGACCTGGAGATCGTTCATGTCCGAACCACTCAGCTCTTGAGCACCGACAGGAACGCTTCCTGCGGCACCTCGACCCGGCCGACCTGTTTCATCCGTTTCTTGCCTTCCTTCTGCTTCTCGAGCAGCTTGCGTTTGCGGGTGATGTCGCCGCCGTAGCACTTGGCGGTGACGTTCTTGCCCATGGCCTTGACCGTCTCGCGGGCGATGACCCGGCTGCCGATCGCGGCCTGGATCGCGACCTCGTAGAGCTGGCGGGGAATCACCGCGCGCAGCTTCTCGGCGAGGGCCTTGCCCTTCTCGTAGGCCTTCTCGCGGTGGACGATGATGGAGAGCGCGTCCACCGGATCCCCGTTGAGGAGGATGTCGAGCTTGACCATGTCGGAGGCCCGGAACTCCAGGAAGTCGTAGTCGAAGGAGGCGTAGCCCTTGGAGATGGACTTGAGCCGGTCGTAGAAGTCCACCACGATCTCGCTCAGCGGGAAGTCGAACTGGATGTGGACGCGCTTGCCCACGTACTCGAGCGACTTGTGCTCGCCCCGCTTCTCCTGGGCGAGCTTGTAGATCTCGCTCATGAACTCGGTGGGCACGAAGATCGAGCCGCGCACGTAGGGCTCCTCGATGCGCTCGATCCGGTCGACCGGGGGCAGCTTGGAGGGATTCTCCACCTCGAGCGTCTCGCCCGCCATCGTGACCACCTTGAAGCGCACACTGGGCGCGGTGACGATGAGCGAGAGGTTGAACTCCCGCTCGAGCCGCTCCTGCACGATCTCGAGGTGGAGCATGCCGAGGAAGCCGCAGCGGAACCCGTAGCCGAGCGCGAGTGACGTCTCCGGCTCGAAATTGAACGCGGAGTCGTTCAGGCGCAGCTTCTCGAGCGCGTCGCGCAGGCCCTCGTAGTCGGTGTCCTCGATCGGGTACAGCCCGGCGAAGACCATGGGCTTGGCGTCGCGGTAGCCGGGGCACGGCTCCGCGGTCGGGTGCACCACGTCGGTGATGGTCTCGCCGATCTTGGCGTCGGCCACCCGCTTGATCGAGGCGGTGAGGTAGCCGACCTGGCCCGCGGTCAGCTCGTCCACCGGCCGCATGTCGGGGGAGAAGACGCCGACCTGCTGGACCTCGAGGGTCTTGCCGTTGGACATGAACAGCACCCGCGCGCCCGCGCGGACGCGCCCGTCGATCAGGCGGATGTAGACCACGACCCCCTGGTAGGAGTCGTAGAACGAGTCGAAGACCAGGGCCTTGAGCGGGCCGTCCACGTCGCCCTTGGGCGGCGGCACCCGCGCCACGATCGCCTCGAGCACCTCCGGCACCCCGGTCCCGTGCTTGGCCGAGATCGCGAGGGCCTCGTCGCCGTCGAGGGTGAGGATCTCGGTGATCTGGTTCCGGGTGGCCTCGACGTCGGCGGCGGGCAGGTCGATCTTGTTGATGACCGGGATGATCTCGAGGCCGCCGTCCAGCGCGAGGTAGAAGTTGGCGAGGGTCTGCGCCTCGACCCCCTGGGCGGCGTCCACGATGAGGATCGCTCCCTCGCAGGCGGCGAGGGACCGGGAGACCTCGTAGGAGAAGTCCACGTGGCCCGGGGTGTCGATGAGGTTGAGCGTGTACTCCTGCCCGTCGCGCGCCTTGTAGAGCAGGCGGACCGCGTGGGCCTTGATGGTGATCCCACGCTCCTTCTCCAGGTCCATCGAGTCCAGGACCTGGTCCACCGCCTTCTTGGCGTCCATGGTCCCGGTGAGGGACAGGAGCCGGTCGGCCAGGGTGGACTTGCCGTGGTCGATGTGGGCGACGATGGAGAAATTGCGGATCAGATCGATGGCCATCCGGCCAAGAATACCACGCCCTTGCGCGGGCCGTCGGGGGCCGGGCGCGGCCCCGGATCCGCTAGGTCCGCGTGCCGGGGGGGATCACCGTATCGGCCTCCAGGACCGCGGTGAACCCGAGCTCGGCATTGGCGCCGATCCGGGCGCCCGCGCCCACGATGCAGTCGCGCAGCACCGCGCCCCGGCCCACCACCACGCGGTCCCACAGGATGGCGCCCTCGACCCGGGCGCCCGTGCCCACGACGCAGCCGGCGCCGAGCACCGCGTTTGGGCCCACCCGCGCGCCCGCCTCGACCCGCGTGCCCGCGCCGATCACGCAGGGGCCGCTGACCGTCGCGTTCGGGGCGAGCTCGACGCCCGGCGCGATGGCGCGCCCGTCCGGGGCCGCGCCGGCGGGCGCGAGCGGGCTGGTGACCCGCCCGGCCAGGAGGTCGAGCTGGCCCTGGCGGTACTTGGCGGGGCTGCCGATGTCGAGCCAGTAGTTGCCCGCGACCCAGCCGTAGAACGGCACGCGGTCTCGGAGGAGCCCGGGGAACGTCTCGCGCTCGATGGACACCGCGCGGCCGGTGGGAATCGCCGCCACCACCTCGCGGTCGAGCACGTAGACGCCCGCGTTGACGGTGTCCACCGTCGCCTGACCGGGCGCGGGCTTCTCCACGAAGCTCCGCACCCGCCCGTCCGCCTCGAGCTCCACGAGCCCGTACTGGGAGGGGTCGGCGACGCGGGTGAGGTAGAGCGTCGCGTGCGAGCCGCGCTCCGCGTGGAAGCGCAGCATCGCGGAGAGATCGAGATCGGCCAGGATGTCGCCGTTCAGCACGACCACGAGGCCGCGCACGAGGTCCACCGCGTTGCGGACGCCGCCCGCGGTGCCGAGCGGGTCCGTCTCCACCGCGTAGCGCAGGCCCACCCCGTGGGCCGCGCCGTCGCCCATGATCCGCCGGATCTCGTCGACCATGTAGGAGCAGGACAGCACCACGTCGGTGATGCCGTGCTGGCGGAGGAGGGCGAGCTGGTAGGCGACGAACGGGATGTTGAGGAGGGGAACGACCGGCTTGGGCGTGGCCAGCGTCAGCGGCCGGAGGCGGGTGCCCTGACCACCCGCGAGGATGACCGCGGTTATTTCGTCGGCGCCCAGGGCTCCGCCTCGCTGATCAGCATCACGGGAATGCCGTCGCGCACCGGGTAGGCCTTGCGGCAGGCGCGGCAGATGATGCGGGTCTCCTCGAAGGTCAGCTCGACGCCCTTGCAGGCGGGGCAGGCCAGGATCGCCCGCAGCTCTTCGTCGATCATGGCGCGATCTCCTTTTTGAAGAAGCCGAAGGTGCGACGGAGGCCCTCGGCGAGGGATACGGTGGGCTTCCAGCCGAGCGCGCGCGCGGCGAGCGCGGGGGAGAGACAGCTCCGGCGCTGCTCGCCCGGCCGGGCGGGCGCGTGCTGGGCCTTCACGGTCGAGCCCGACGCCTGCACCAGCGCTTGGTAGAGGTCGTTCACCGATGTCTCGATGCCGGTGCAGATGTTGACCCCGCCGGTGGCCTCGGGATGCTCGAGGGCCCGGACGTTGGCGGCGGCCACGTCTTCCACGTAGGTGTAGTCGCGGGTCTGGCCCCCGTCCCCGTTGATGATGGGGGCCTGTCCGTTCAGCAGCCGGTGACAGAAGATGGCGATCACGCCCGCCTCGCCTTGGGGATTCTGCCGCGGTCCGTAGATGTTGGCGTAGCGCAGCGAGATGCCGCTGATGCCGTAGATGCCGATCCACGCGCTGACGTACTGCTCCACCGCGACCTTGGTGATGCCGTAGGGGGAGATCGGCAGGCTCGGATGGCTCTCCGGGGTGGGGATGACGTCGGTGTCCCCGTAGCCCGCGCCGCCGCTCGACGAGTAGATCACCCGGCGGACTCCGTAGCGCCGGCAGCACTCGAGCAACGCGACCCCGCCCCCGACGTTCACGCTCGCGTCGAACACGGGATCCGTCACCGAGCGGCCCACCGACGCCTGGGCGGCCAGGTGGGCCACCACCTCCGGCCGCTCGGTCTCGAAGACGCGGGCCAGCCCGGCGCTGCGCAGATCGATCTCGTGGAAGCGGGCGCGCGGGTTGATCCAGCGCGCGTCGCCGGTGGTGAGATTGTCGACCACCGCCACGTCGTGGCCCGCGGCCAGGAAGGCGTCCACGACGTGCGACCCGATGAAGCCGGCCCCGCCCGTGACGAGGATCTTCACGGCTGGGCCACCAGCTTGCGGCACCAGTCGATGGTGCGAGCGAGACCGTCCTCCACGTCCACCTTGGGCTCCCACTTGAGCAGGCGCCGCGCCTTGCCGATGTCGGGCTGCCGCACCTTGGGGTCGTCGGTGGGGAGCGGGCGGAACACGAGCTCGCTCCGCGAGCCGCTCAGCCGCGAGATCTGCTGGGCGAGCTGGAGCAGCGTCATCTCCTTCGGGTTGCCGATGTTCACCGGCTCGTTCACCGGGGCCTGCATCAGGGCCCAGATGCCCTCGACCAGGTCGGTGATGTAGGTGAAGGAGCGCGTCTGGGACCCGTCGCCGAAGACGGTCATGGGCTCGTTCCGGAGCGCCTGTCGCACGAACGTCGGGATCGCGCGCCCGTCGGTGAGGCGCATGCGCGGGCCGTAGGTGTTGAAGATGCGCACGATGCGGGCGTCGAGGCCGTGCACGCGGTGGTAGGCCATGACCATGGCCTCCGCGAAGCGCTTGGCCTCGTCGTAGACGCCGCGCGGCCCCACCGGGTTGACGTTGCCCCAGTAGTCCTCCCGCTGGGGGTGCACGAGCGGATCGCCGTACACCTCGGAGGTGGAGGCGAGCAGGAAGCGGGCCCGCTTCTCCTTGGCCAGCCCGAGCGCCTTGTGAGTGCCGAGCGCGCCCACCTTGAGGGTCTGGATGGGCAGCTCCAGGTAGTCGATCGGGGAGGCGGGGCTCGCGAAGTGGAGCACGTAGTCGAGCGGCCCGCCCACCACGATGTAGTTGGTCACGTCGTGCTTGACGAAGAGGAAGCGCGGGTCGCTGATGTGGGCGATGTTGTCGGTGGAGCCGGTGAGGAGGTTGTCCATGCAGACGACCTCGCATCCCTGGGCGAGCAGGAAGTCGCAGAGGTGGGAGCCGATGAAGCCGGCCCCGCCCGTCACGAGGACCCGCACCGGCCCGGCCCTCAGCCCGCCAGCACAGGTTGGCGCCCGATCGAGTAGTACTCGAAGCCGAGGCGGCGCATGCGCTCGGGCTCGTAGAGGTTGCGGGCGTCGAAGATCAGTGGATGCCGCAGTAGCCCGCGCAGCCGGTCGAGGTTCAGGTACTTGAACTCGTTCCATTCGGTGAGCAGGGCGACGCCGTCCGCGCCCGCCGCCGCCTCGTAAGCCGACTCGCAGAAGACCACGCCCTCCGGCATGAGGGCCCGCGCGTTCTCCATCGCGACCGGGTCGTAGGCGCGCACGTTTACCCCCGCCGCGTGGAGCAGCCGGACCACCTCGAGGCTCTTGGCCTCGCGCATGTCGTCGGTGTTGGGCTTGAAGGCCAGGCCGAGGACCGCGATGGTCCGGTCCTCGAGCCCGCCCATCGCCTTGCGCATCATGTCCACCAGGTGGGAGGCCCGCTCCTTGTTGATCTCCACCACCGAGCGCAGCAGCTTGAAGTCGTACCCGAAGCGGGACGCGGTGTGGATGAGGGAGTCGACGTCCTTGGGGAAGCAGGAGCCGCCGTAGCCGAGCCCGGCCTGGAGGAACTGCATCCCGATGCGCGAGTCGAGGCCCATGCCCTTCATCACCTGGCTCACGTCGGCGCCCGCGTTCTCGCAGATGTTGGCGATCGCGTTGATGAACGAGATCTTGGCGGCCAGGAAGGCGTTGGAGGCGTACTTGATCACCTCCGCCGACGGCAGGTCGGTGATGATCATGGGCCGCTCGAGCGGGGCGTAGAGCTCCACCAGGGTCATCGCGACCTGCTGGTTGGGCGCGCCGATCACGATCCGGTCGGGCCGGAGGGTGTCCTCGATCGCGGAGCCCTCGCGCAGGAACTCCGGGTTCGAGACCACGTCGAAGTCGATGGGGCGTGGCTGGTGCCGGGTGATGACCTCCCGGACGAACTCGCCGGTGCCCACCGGGACGGTGGACTTGTTGACGACCACCTTGTAGCGGTCCATCGAGCGGCCGATCTGGGTGGCGACCGCCTCCACGTGGGAGAGGTCGGTCTCGCCGGTGTCCTTCGGGGGGGTCCCCACCGCGATGAAGATCACGTCGGCCTGTCGGACCGCGCCGGGGAGGTCGGTGGTGAAGCTGAGGCGCCCGTCGCTCTTGTTGCGGACCACCATCTCCTCGAGGCCCGGCTCGTAGATCGGCATCTGGCCGGCCCGGAGAGCCTCGATCTTCTTCTGGTCGTTGTCCACGCAGACCACGTCGTTGCCGAGATCGGCGAAGACCGCGCCGGTCACCAGCCCCACGTAGCCCGTTCCCACCACACAGATGTTCATTCGGTCAGGCCTCCAGACGGGGATCTCAGAGTAGCAGACAATCGACCCACCGTGCCACCGAGGGCCGCCCTACGCCGCTACGACAGGGTATGCCGTACCAGGCGCTCCCCCACCATCACCAGGAATAGCAGAAGAAGGAAGAAGTTGGAGAAGAGGAAGAGGGAGAGCCACCCCCGCTGGTCGTCCGGCTGCCGCGCGAACTTGGCGGCCAGCCAGATGAGCCGTCCGCCCAGCGCGGCCGCCGCGACCAGGGCGGCCGGGCCTCCCACCCCGAACGTGGGGGCGGCCAGCGCCCAGGCGGTCAGGCCGAGGGCATAGAGCTGGATCAGCCGGGCCGTGCCCTCCACCCCCACGCGCTCCGAGACCATCGGGAAGCCGCCCGCCGCGTAGTCGGCCCGGTAGCGGAGGGAGAGCGCCCAGAAATGGGGCATCTGCCAGAGGAACAGGATCCCGAAGAGGATCACCGCTCCCGCGTCCGCGATGTGCCCGCCCCCCGCCACCCAGCCGATCACCGGCGGGATGGCGCCCGGGATCGCCCCGGGCACTGCCGCGAACGGGGAGTTCGGCTTGAGCCACGGGGTGTAGACGCCGTTGTAGAAGCCGCTCGCGATCAGGCCGAGGATGCCGGCCATGGGGCCGACCCCGAGCCACAGCACCGCCGCGCCCGTCACGATGGCCACGATCGAGAAGGCCAGGCCCTGCGCGTGGGACAGGCGCCCGGACGGCAGCGGCCGGCCCGCGGTGCGGGCCATCAGCCCGTCGCGCCCGCGCTCCTGGACCTGGTTCAGGGCGGAGGCCCCGCAGGACAGCAGCATCACCCCGGCCAGGACCAGCAGGCCCTGCGCCCAGGGGAACTCGGGTCCGAGGGGCGCCCGCAGCATGAAGCCGGCGCCCGCGGAGACCAGCACCAGGAGCACGATGCCGAACTTCGAGAGCTCGGCGTAGGCGCCGATCCGCTCGGTCAGGCTGAGCGCGCCGATGCCGCGCGATGCGGCCGTCGCGGCCCTATGCGACATGCGCGGCCTCTCGGGTCACGCCCGGCCGGGCGGCCGGGGCCAGACTCCCTCGCCAGCATCCCGCCTCCACGCTCACCCAGACGAGCACGGCCCAGATCGAGTAGCCGATGGCGGCGTGGGCCGCCCGCACCACCGGGGTGAGCTGCAGCAGCACCGTGGCGATGCCGAGCGCCACCTGGAGCACCGCGAGCGCGGCGACCAGGCGGGTGGCCGCGGTCCGGCCGGTCACCGCCACGTGGATGAAGAGGCCCAGCAGGAGCACGCCGAGCCAGCGGTGCACCCAGTGCACGCCGGCCAGCCACTGCGTGGGCAGCAGATCGCCGCTGCAGAGCGGGAAGTCCGGGCAGGCGAGGCCGGCCCCGGAATGGCGCACGTAGCCGCCCAGGGCGAGCTGGACCAGGAGCGCGATCAGCCCCACGCGGGCCAGACGCCGCAGGCGGTCGTCTCGGGCGCCCGCGCGCGCGGGCGCCCCGGCCTGGAGCCCGCGGGCCAGCAGGATGAGCCCGCCCAGGATCAGGAGCGCGTTGATCAGGTGCGCGGTGCTGATCAGGTGGGGCAGCTTGAGCAGCACCGTGATGCCGCCGAGCGCGATCTGCACTGCGAGCAGGGTGGGCAGCAGCCAGGCGAGGCGACGGAGCCCCGGCACGCGGGTCCCGCGCAGCGCCAGCACGGTGGTGGCCACGATCAGCACGGTGGCGGCCAGCGCGGCGAGGCGATGGCTGTACTCGATCAGCACGTCGAGCCGGAGCGGCGGGATCACCGAGCCGTGGCAGAGCGGCCAGTCGGGACACGCGAGCCCGGACCCGGTGGCGCTCACCACGTTGCCGAGCGTCATCAGGAAGAAGACCGCGACCACCGCGGCCCACGCGAGCCTAGCGGCCATGGCGCGCACCGGCCAGGGGCACCGCCGCGTCGTCGCCGCCCGCGCTCTGCCAGCGGAAGAAGACGACGGAGAGGGCGACGAGGAAGACCATGCCCCCGGGGATCCACATGATGAGCCCGCCCAGGTGCTGGTCGGCGCGCGGGGTGAGCTGCGCCCAGATCCGCGGCGCCGCCGCGTAGTACGGGTAGAGCAGCCCGTCGGCCATCGAGATGAAGATGGCCACCATCACCATCGGCAGGCCGACCACGAAGAGGTACAGCATCTGGATCGGGTAGGGCGCGCGGGGCAGCTCGTCGAGCGGGGACAGCACCGGCCACCACAGGATGACCGAGCCGGCCATCATCAGGAGGTGCCCGAGGATGTGGAAGGGATGCTGCTCCATGGCCAGATTGTAGAGGGGCGGCAGATGCCACGCGATGAGGATCAGGTTGAAGGTCGCGAAGGCGCCGGTCGGTCGCGTCAGCGCGCGGCCGAGCTGCAGGAGCTTGGGGTCCCGCAGGAGCGGGCGCAGCATCCACCCGGGCGTCCCGTAGAGCAGGAGCGGCGGCATCGCGAAGACCAGCAGCATGTGCTGGATCATGTGCGCGCTGAAGAGGTAGTAGTCCGAGAGATCGTGGATGGGCCCGGTGAGCACCCCGAAGAGCAGGAGGAGGGCGCCGCCGAACGAGACCACCTTGAGCGGCTCCACGGACGCCTCGGGGGCGAGCCGCCGCCGCCACAGCATGGCCGCGGTGTAGGCCGCCCCCAGGAGGACGAGGCCCGCCACGACGCCGGGATCGGCCTGCCAGGAGGTCCAGTCGAAGCCCTCGGGCCCGAGGGGGGGCGGCCCCGCGGGCCCGGGTCCTACGTGCGCCATG
>CAMLFJ010000009.1 GCA_946479205.1 uncultured bacterium
CTGGCGGCGCGCTCCTTCCTGCCTCCCCCCAAGACGGGTTGCGCGGGCGGAGCCCGCGCTCGAGCGCGGCCGAGGATGGGCGCGAGCTGGTGTCGGTGCGCGTTCAACCGCGGGCGCGACGGAACGAGGTCGTGGAGCAGGCGGGCGGTGTCGTGCGGGTGCGGGTGACCGCGGCGCCAGAGGCGGGGGAGGCGAACCGGGCGGTGATCGCGCTGCTCGCCGAGGCGTTCGGGGTTGCGTCGTCGCGGGTCGAGCTGGTGCGCGGGGCCACCTCGCGGGACAAGCTGTTCCGGATCGAGCGGCGGGGAGGACGCCGGTGATCGCGCCGGTTCGCTGGGAGGGCGGCGGGCTGGTGCTGCTCGACCAGACGAAGCTGCCCACCGAGGAGGTGGAGCGCACGTACACCGCCTGGCCGGACGTGGCCGACGCCATCCGCACCCTCGTCGTGCGTGGAGCGCCCGCCATCGGGGTGGCCGCCGCTTTCGGTGTCGTGCTCGCCGCGCGCGCCAGCCGCGCCACGAATCACGCCGGCCTGCTCGCCGATCTCGAGGACGCCATCAAGGGGCTCGCAGCCACGCGGCCGACCGCGGTCAACCTGTTCTGGGCGCTCGACCGCATGCGGCGCCTCGTGGTGGCCAGCGCGGACATGCCGCCCGCCCAGCTGCGCGATCGGCTCCTCGAGGAGGCTCAGGCCATCCGGTCCGAGGACCTGGCCGCGAACCAGGCGATGGGCGCGCACGGGGCCGCCCTGGTGCCGGACGGGGCGCGCCTGCTCACCCACTGCAACGCGGGCGCGCTGGCCACCGCGGGCTACGGCACCGCGCTCGGGGTGATCCGCGCCGCGCACGAGCGGGGCAAGCTCGCGATGGTGTGGGTGGACGAGACCCGCCCGGTCATGCAGGGCTCGCGGCTCACCGCGTGGGAGCTGGTCAAGGAGGGGATCCCGCACCGGCTCATCTCCGACGTGGCGGCGGGATTCGTGATGAAGCGCGGCGAGGTGGATCTGGTCGTGACCGGGGCGGACCGCATCGCGGCCAACGGAGACACCGCCAACAAGATCGGCACGTACTCGGTGGCGGTGCTCGCCCGCCACCACGGCGTCCCGTTCTACGTGGCCGCGCCGTCCTCCACCATCGATCCGTCGATCCCGAGCGGTGACACCATCGTGATCGAGGAGCGCGACGCGGCCGAGGTGCGCGGAGTGGCCGGGCGCCAGACCGCGCCGGCGGCGTCGCCGGTGTTCAATCCGGCGTTCGACGTCACGCCGGCCGCGCTGATCAGCGCGATCATCACCGAGCGCGGCGTCTTCCGCCCGCCCTACCACTTCAGCTAGTTCCATCTCCGCCAACCGCGACACCACCAGCGCCCGCCGATACCACGACCGCACCGCGCACTCGCCCGAGTCGGTGCGGCAAAGCGGCCACGTGCTCGACTGGGAGACCAAGCCGCTTCCGTTCAAGGTCTATCCCGCCCTGGAGCAGATCCGGCTGCCGACCGCTCTGCCCGCGCTGTCCGCCGACACGTTCGGCGCGCTCACCCCCGCCGATCCGTCCGCGCCCGCCGCGCCGCTCGACCTCGAGCGCCTGGCCGCGCTGCTCTTCTTCTCCGCCGGCGTCACGCGGGTCAAGACCTACCCGGGCGGCGGCCAGATCCACTTCCGCGCCGCCGCCTCGACCGGTGCGCTCTACCAGACCGAGGTCTATGTGATCGTCGGCGCGGTCGAGGGGCTCGAGCCCGGGGTCTATCACTTCAGCCCGGGCGACTTCAGCCTGAGGCGGCTGCGCGTGGGCGACTTCCGGGGCGCGGTGGCGCTGGCCGCGGCCGACGACGCGCTGGCCGCGCAGCCCGCCACCGTGATCCTCTCGGCCATCTACTGGCGCAATACCTGGAAGTACCAGGCGCGCGGCTATCGCCATCTCTTCTGGGATTCGGGCACCCTGCTGGGCCAGTTCCTGGCGGTGGCGCGCGCGCTCGACGTGCCGGCGCGTCTGGTCACCGGCTTCGTGGACGCGCAGCTCAACGGCCTGCTTGGTCTCGACGCCGAGAAAGAAGGCGCGCTCGTGGCCGTCCCGCTGGGCGCCCCCGGCCCTGTCGCGGCGGCGTCCCCGGTCATCGTCACGCTCACGCCCGAAGTCGTCCCGCTCTCCCCTCGCGAGGTGGACTACCCGCTCCTCCGCGACGCCTACGACAACTCCAGCCTCGACTCCGAAGCCGAAGTCGCCGACTGGGGTCAGGTCTTGAATTACGACATTCCGGCAGCGCCCGCCCGCTCAAATGTCGTAATTCAAGACCTGACCCCACCTGTGCGGTTGCCGCCGCCGGCGGCCGCGGCGGGGCGGGCCCTGGGGGAGACGATCGAGAAGCGCGGCTCGACGCGGGAGTTCTCGGGGGAGGCGATCACCGCGGGGGCGCTGTCGAGCACGCTCTATCACGCCACGCGCGGGTTCCCGGCCGACGTGCCCGCGGGGCTCGTGGACCTCTACGTGAACGTGCACGCGGTGACGGGGATCGAGCCGGGCGCCTATGCGTACGATCGCCACGCGCATGCCCTCGCGCGCCTGCGGGCAGGGGACGTGCGCGAGGCCTCCGCCTTCCTCTGCCTCGAGCAGGCCCTGGGCGGGACGTCGAGCGCGACCGTCTTCTTCCTCGCCGATCTGGCGCCCGTGCTCGAGCGCTGGGGCAACCGCGGCTACCGGCTCGTGAACCTGGAGGCGGGCCTGATCGGCGGGCGGCTCTACCTGGGCGCCTACGGGCAGCGCTTCGGGGCCAGCGGCCTCACGTTCTACGACCGCGCGGTGGTGGAGTTCTTCTCGCCCCACGCGGCGGGCAAGGACGCGATCTTCGTCACCGCGCTCGGCCGCTCGGTGAAGAAGGTCACGGAGCCGGGAGGCGCCCCGCGACGGTGAAGGTGCCGTTGCCCTGCGGCGTGAGGATCACCATCTCGGCCATGGCCGGGCTCACGCCGACGAAGGCCATGACGTTGGCGCCGTGGGTCACCAGGATCCGGTTGCCGCCCGCGCGCCGCTCGCCGGCGAGGGCCCGGAAGGCCCGCGTCTGCTCGGCCTGCCGGGTCCGGTCGGCGAAGAGGGAGCTCAGGGGCTCCCACGGCTCGGCCGATCCGAAGGCCAGCCGCGCGGTCTCGAGACACCGGCACCAGCGGCTCGAGAGCACCCGCTCCACCGGGATCGCGCGGGCCTTGAAGGCGGCGCCGATCCGCCGCGACTCCTCGCGGCCGGCCTCGGTCAAGTTGCGTTGGGTCACACAGTCGTCGACCCGAAAGCCGGTTGGGTCGCCGACTCCGGGGGTCGTCGTGGCGTGACGGAGGAGCACGACCTGGCCGCCCCCCGCGAGCAGGCGCCAGAGGCCCTCGTCGGCGCGCGCGGGGCCCGCGAGGGCCGGCGTCGCCAGCAGAAGCGCGGCGAGCCAGGCGAGCCTCCTCGAGGGCCACGGTCGGAGCACGGCGGACATGGTACACGGCTTCACAAGCGGGGCGCTCGTTGCAAGGTATCGCGGGGTTCTGATACCGTGGTCGGGTCACCCTGATCCCCAAGGAGCTCGTAATGAAGAAGTACTACCTGATGGCGCCGGGGCCCACGCCCGTGCCGTCGAACGTGCTGCTCGCCATGGCCCAGCCGATGCTCCATCACCGGACGCCGGAGTACGAGGCGCTCTTCCTCGAGGTCCGGACGGGGCTCAAGCGGCTCTTCCAGACGAGCCAGGACGTGGTCCCGTTCACGTCGTCGGGCACCGGAGCCCTCGAGGCCGCGGTGTGCAACACGCTGTCGGCGGGCGACACCGTGCTGGTGCTCCGCGCGGGCAAGTTCGGCGAGCGCTGGGAGGAGATCTGCCGCGCCTACGGCGTCACCGTGATCCCGTTGGACGCGCCCTTCGGCCACACGCTCCCCCCGTCCGCCTTCGCCGAGGCCCTCCGCCGGCATCCGGAGGCGAAGGCGGTGCTGGTGCAGCACAGCGAGTCGTCCACCGGCGTGCTCCACGACGTCAAGGGCATCGCGGCGGTCACCCGCGCGACCCCGGTGATCCTGATCGTGGACGCGGTGTCGAGCCTCGGCATCGCCGACCTGCGCATGGACGAGTGGGGCGTGGACGTGGTGGTCGCGGGCTCCCAGAAGGGGCTGATGCTCCCCCCGGGTCTCTCGTTCTGCGCGCTCTCGGAGAAGGCGTGGGGGCACGTGAAGGCCTCGCGGCTGCCGAAGTACTACTTCGACATCGCGACCGAGCGGAAATTCGTGGCGAAGAACGAATGCCGCTTCACCCCCGCCGTCTCCATCTTCGTGGGGCTGCGCGAGGTGCTGAAGATGATCGAGACCGAGGGGCTGCCGAACGTGTTCCGGCGCCACGAGCGGCTGGCCCGCGCCACCCGCTCCGGCGTGGAGGCCCTGGGGCTCGAGCTGTTCGCCAAGTCGGGGCCGAGCCCGGCCCTGACCGCGGTGGTCGCCCCGCGCGGGATCGACAGCGAGGCGGTGCTGTCCACCTACTCGACCTCCCAGAACATCACGATCGCGGGTGGGCAGGGAGAGATGAAGGGGCGCGTGTTCCGGCTCGGCCACATGGGCTACGTCGGCGACTTCGACGTGATCACCGCGCTCGCCGCGCTCGAGCAGGTTCTGCAGGAGCGCGGCCATCCCGTCGACTTCGGCGCCGCGGTCCGGGCGGCCCAGAAGGTCCTGGCCGAGCGCTGAGCGTGATGCGGGTGCTGCTGCTCCGTCACGCGGAGACCGACTGGAACCGGGAGCGCCGCTTCCAGGGCTGGCGCGATAGTCCGCTCTCCGCCGTCGGGCGGGGGCAGGCCGAGTCGGCGGCGCGGCTCCTGGCCGGCTCGCCGGTGGCCGCGGTCTGGTCGAGCCCGCTCGGGCGCGCGCGGGAGACCGCCGCCATCATCGCGGCCCCGCATGGGCTCGCGGTGCGCGAGGCGGAGGCCTTCAAGGAGATGGGCTTCGGGGAGTGGGAGGGGCTCACGCGGGACGAGGTGGCGGTGCGTTTCCCCGGCCCGCTCCGCGCCTGGGCCGAGGCCCCGCACGAGGCCGCGTGGCCCGGAGCGGAGACGCTGGCGATGGTGCGCGCTCGGGCCCTGGCCGGGCTCGCGGCGCTGCGCGCGGCGCACCCGGAGCAGACGGTCTGCCTCGTCTCCCACGGGATCACCTGCCGGGTCCTGATCCTGGAAGCCCTCGGGCTCGGCCTCGACCGCCTCTGGTCGCTCCAGCTCGCCTCCACCGGAATCTCGGAGCTCGAGTTCCGCGACGACTGGACCACGCTGCACCGGATGAACTCGCTCGTCCACTTGACCGACGTCGCGATCGCCTGAGGCCGCCGTGAGCGCGCCGCGCAAGAGCCAGCCGACTCAGCTCCCGAAGGGCGCCAAGATCTATCTGCCCGACGAGGCGGCCCGCAAGCGGGCGGTCGAGGAGCGTCTCTTCGAGGTGTTCCGGCGCTGGGGCTATCGCGAGGTGGTGACCAGCGCGTACGAGTACTTCGACGTGCTCTCGCACGGGACGGACCAGGAGCTGCAGGAGCGCATGTTCAAGATGGTGGACCGGGAGAGCGGCCGGCTCCTCGCCCTGCGCGCGGACGTCACCCCCCAGATCGCGCGCATCGTGGCCACCCGCATGCGGGACGAGCCCAAGCCGCTGCGCCTGGCCTACGTCACCGACGTGTTCCGCTACGACGAGCCGCAGGTGGGCCGTTACCGGGAGTTCTACCAGGCCGGCGTGGAGCTGATCGGGCTGCCCAACCCCGAGGGCGACGCCGAGATGATCGCGATGACCGTCGAGGGTCTCCGCGCCCTGGGGCTCGAGCGCTTCCAGATCGACGTGGGCCAGACCGAGTTCTTCCGCGGCATCCTGGAGGACGTGGCCGCCGACCCCGCCACCGGCCGGGAGCTGCGCGCGGCGCTGGGCCACAAGGACCTCTCCGCCCTCGAGCGCCTGGTGGGCGAGATGGCGGCGCCTGCGGCGGTGACCGAGCTGCTGCTGGCCCTGCCCACGCTCTACGGGCGCGGCGAGGTGCTCGACCGCGCCGAGCGCCTCGTCAAGAACGGGCGGTCCGAGGCCGCGCTCGCCAACCTGGCCGAGGTCTACCGGCTGCTGCGCGCGTACGGCCTGGCCGATTCGGTCCTCCTCGACCTGGGCGAAGTGCGTGGCTTCGACTACTACTCGGGCGTACACTTCGAGGCTTACGTGTCGGGGCTGGGCGCCCCGCTGGTCGGGGGCGGGCGCTACGACCAGATGCTGGCCCGGTTCGGGTACGACTGCCCGGCCACCGGCTTCGCGTTCGAGACCGGCCGGGCGCTGCTGGCGATGGCCTCGCAGGGGGCGGAGCCGCGGCTGCCCGGGCCAGACTTCTTCGTGATCGACTTCACCGCGGACAAGACCCGCGCGCTCGCGCTCTCGCGGCGGCTGCGGGACGCGGGGGCGGCGGTGGCGCGCGACATCATCAGCCGGCCGCTGGCCGAGTCGCTGGCCTACGCCCGGGGGCAGCACGCGGTGTGGGCCCTGATCATCGGGACCGAGGGGACCGATCCCGACCGGGTGCGGATCCTGGACCTCCGGGCGGGGGCGGAGAACGCGGTGGAGCGGATGGTGACGTGTGGGGAGCTGCTCGCGGACCCGGGGCCGCATTTCCCGGGACTTGGAGATGGACATGCCTAACATCGTGGTGGTGGGCGCCCAGTGGGGCGACGAGGGCAAGGGCAAGATCGTGGACGTGCTCGCGCCCCACGTGGGTGTCGTCGTCCGCTACCAGGGCGGGAACAATGCCGGCCACACCGTGGTGGTGGGCCGTGAGAAGTTCGTGCTCCAGTCCATCCCCTCGGGGATCCTGCATCCGGGCGTCCGCTGCGTGATCGGCTGCGGGGTGGTGATCGACCCGGCGTCGCTGATCGAGGAGATGGAGTCGCTGGTGCAGCGCGGCGTCTCGCTCGACGGCAACCTCTACATATCCAAGAACGCGCACCTGATCATGCCCTACCACCCGGCGCTGGACCGGGCCTCCGAGTCGCAGGCGGGCAAGCGCCGGATCGGGACCACCGGCAAGGGGGTGGGCCCCGCCTACGCCGACAAGGCGGCGCGGATCGGCATCCGCATGGCCGACCTGCTCGACGAGCAGCTCTTCCGGGAGAAGCTCGAGTTCAATATCCAGCAGAAGAATCGGCTCCTCCGCGAGATCTACGACGAGCAGACGTTCACGGTGGACAGCATCCTCGGCACCTATCTCCGCTACGCGGGCTGGCTCGCCCCGTACGTCACCGACACCGCGCTGCTCCTGCACCGGTGGATCGAGGCCGGGCACTCGATCCTGTTCGAGGGTGCGCAGGGGACCATGCTGGACATCGATCACGGGACCTATCCCTTCATCACCTCCTCCAGCACCACCTCGGGCGGCGCCTCCACCGGCACCGGGGTCCCGCCCACCAAGATCAACGGGGTGCTCGGGATCTCGAAGGCCTACTGCACCCGCGTGGGCGGCGGCCCGTTCCCCACCGAGGTCTCGGGGGAGATGGCCGAGCTGCTGCGCGCCCGCGGCAACGAGTACGGCGCGGTGACCGGCCGGCCCCGGCGCTGCGGCTGGGTCGACGCGGTCGCGCTGCGCTACGCCGCGCGCATCAACGGGCTCGACACCATCGCGCTGACCAAGCTCGACGTGCTCGACAGCTGCGAGACCGTGCGCATCTGCGTGGGCTACCGGTACCGGGGCGAGGTGCTCACCGACTTCCCGGAGGAGGAGCGCATCTGGAGCACCGCGGAGCCGGTCTACGAGGAGCTCTCGGGCTGGCAGAGCTCCACCCACGGCCTGCGCGACTACGCGGCGCTGCCGTCCAAGGCGCGCGAGTACGTCGAGCGCCTGGCCGACCTGATCGGCGTGCCGTTCTCCCTGGTGTCCACCGGCCCCGTCCGCGACGAGACCATCCTGGTGAGCGACTCGGCGCTCACGCGCTGGTTCCCCGCACTCCGGAGCGCGCTGCCCGCGCACTGAGGCCACCCGGAGCATGGCGCTCAAGATCCTGATCGTCGACGACGAGGAGCCGGCCCGCCAGGGCCTCACCGCGCTCCTGGCCCGCTGGGGCTATGACGTGGACGAGGCGGGCGACGGCCAGGAGGCGCTCGCCAAGGCCGCCGCGGGCCTGCCCGCGGTCGTGCTCTCCGACCTCGTCATGCCCAAGATGGACGGCCTCGAGCTGCTCCGCGCGCTCAAGACCGACGTGCCGTTCGCCTCGGTGATCCTGCTCACCGGGCAGGGGTCCATCGACACCGCGGTGACCGCGATGAAGGAGGGCGCCTACGACTACCTGACCAAGCCGGTGGACGTGGCCCGCCTGCGGCTGCTCATCCCCAAGGCGGCCGAGCGAGGCGAGGCGCTGCGCGAGGTCGCGCTGCTGCGCCGCAAGCTGAGCCAGGTCTGGGGCATGGGACGTCTGGTGGGCACCAGCGCGGGCATGCAGGAGGTGTATCGCCTGATCGAGGTGGCCGCGCCCACCACCGCGCCGGTGCTGATCAGCGGGGAGAGCGGCACCGGCAAGGAGCTGGTCGCCCGCACGCTGCACGATCTCTCCCCGCGGTCCAAGGGCCCGTTCGTGGCGGTGAACTGCGCGGCCATCCCCGAGACCCTGCTGGAGAGCGAGCTCTTCGGCCACGAGAAGGGCGCCTTCACCGGCGCGCTGGAGCGGCGGCCGGGCTGCTTCGAGCTGGCGCACGAGGGCACCATCTTCCTCGACGAGATCGCGGAGATGAATCCGGGCACCCAGGCCAAGTTCCTCCGCATCCTGCAGGACGGTGCGGTGCGGCGGCTCGGGGGCCGGACCGAGATCCGGGTGGACGTGCGGGTGCTCGCCGCGACCAACAAGGATCCGGTGAAGGCGATCCAGGAGGGGACGTTCAGAGAAGACCTCTATTACCGCTTGAATGTCGTCAGCCTGGCGCTGCCGCCGCTGCGCGAGCGGCGCGACGACATCCCGGCGCTCGTCCAGGCGTTCATCGAGGAGTTCAACGCCCGCTACGACAAGCACATCCGCTCGCTGGACGAGGCGGTGCTGAGCGGGCTCGTGGCCCAGCCCTGGCCCGGCAACGTCCGCGAGCTGCGCAACACGCTCGAGCGCGCGATCATCGTCTGCGAGACCGACACCATCCTGCCCAAGCACATTCCCCCGTCGCCCATGCTGCGCACCCCCGATCCCGGCGACGGGCCCGACTCGGTGAGCTTCCGGGTGGGGACGAGCCTGGAGGATGCGGAGAAGGCGCTGATCCTGAAGACCCTCGCGGCCAACGGCAACAACAAGACGCGCGCCGCCGACGTGCTCGGCATCAGCCTCAAGACGCTGCACAACAAGCTCAAGGCCTACGGCGGCGGCTAGCATGCGGCTGCGGCTCGGAGTGCGCGGGCGGGAGGCGCTGGTCGTCAGCCTGCTCACCCTGCTCGTGGTCTCCACCGCCACCGCCATCCACCTCTCCCAGCTGAGCCGCGTGGTCGTGCAGGAGGCGGTGAAGCAGGCCGAGCTCATCGCCAAGCAGATCTACGCCCAGACCAGCCGCGCGCTGCAGCGCACGCCCGGCGCCGATCCGCTCGTCGCGCTGCGGGAGGATCCGGAGCTGCGCAGCTTCCTCGACGCGAGCGTCGGCTACTCCCCGCACCTGGTCTACGCACTCGTCACCGACCATACCGGCACCGTGCTGCTCCACACCGAGCGCCAGAAGGAGGGCAAGCCGGAGCCGGAGCGTCCGAACCTGGACGGGCTCCTGACCCTGGACACGCTGAGCCGCTTCTCCGCGCTCTACGCGGCGGGTCGCACGTACGAGACGGTGCTGCCGATGACCCTCAACGACCGGCTCTTCGGGTCCATCCGCCTCGGGGTGTCCACCACGCTGCTGCGCCGCGAGGTCACCAGCTCGCTCCAGCAGAGCCTCGCGGTGGCCGCGGTCGCGCTGCCCCTGGCGTGGCTGGCCGCGATGGTGCTGGCCCAGCTCACGGTACGGCCGATC
The DNA here is from genome assembly GCA_946479205.1 of uncultured bacterium. Next base: position 9,990 of record CAMLFJ010000009.1, read on the forward strand.
CGCGCGATCGTGGGCCAGGTGGACCGGATCCGCCGGGGCGAGCCGCTGGAGGCCACTCCGGTCGCGCTGGGCGGCGGCGACGAGTTCCAGGAGCTGTCCTTCCAGCTGACGCGCCTGGGACGCGAGCTGCAGGCGGACCGGCTGTCGACCCTCAGCGAGAAAGCGCACCTGCAGGGGGTGGTCGACCAGCTCGAGGACGGGGTCATCTTCCTCAACCCGGAGCGGCACATCCTCTTCTTCAACCGGGCCGCGGAGGCGGTGGTGGGACTCACGCTCGAGCGCGCGGTCGGCCTCCCCATCCACGAGGTGCTCGATTCCGCGCACCCCCTGCTGCCCTTCGTGGACCAGGTGCTGGTCGGCTCCACCGGGATCCGCAACGCCACCGTGGTGCTGCCCCACGAGGGCCGCGACAAGGAGTTCCTGGTCTCCGCGTTCCACATGGAGGACGCGCACCGGGTGATGGGGGTGGCGGTGCTCCTGAAGGACCTCGAGTCCGTCAGGACGGTGCAGTCGCTGGTCAGCTACTCGGCCAAGCTGGCCGCGCTCGGCCGGCTCACCTCGGGGGTGGCCCACGAGGTGAAGAATCCGCTCAACGCGATGATGATCCACGTCGAGCTGCTCAAGGAGCGGCTCGAGGACTCGGGGGCCGACGTCAACAAGAGCCTCGAGGTCATCGGCAGCGAGATCCGGCGCCTGGATCGCGTGGTGCAGGGGTTCCTCAAGTTCATGCGCCCGCAGGAGCTGACGCTCAAGCCGGTGGATCTGAACGCGATGCTCCAGAGTGTCTGCGCGCTGCTCGAGGCGGAGAGCCAGAGCCACGGCGTGCGCTTCGTCCTCGACCTGGCCGCGGACCTGCCGGTGGTGAGCGCGGACGAGGAGCTCCTGCGGCAGGCCTTCATCAACATCCTGCAGAACGCGGTGCAGGCGATGCCGGCCGGCGGGGCGGTGCGCATCCGCACCCGCCCCGAGGAGCTCGAGTGGGCGCGCGTGACCGTGACCGACCAGGGCGTGGGCATCGCGCCGGAGGACGTGGACAAGATCTTCAAGCTCTACTACACGAGCAAGGTGGGGGGCAGCGGCATCGGGCTCTCGGTGGTGTACCGCATCGTGCAGCTCCACGACGGCACCATCGAGGCGAAGTCCGAGCCCGGGCGAGGGACCGCCATGATCGTCCGCCTGCCGCTGCGATGAGGCGCATGCGCGGGCCGATCTGGCTTCTGCTCACCGCCGCGACGCTCGGCGGCTGCGCGAGCACCAGCGCCTTGCTGGTGCCCGCGCCGACCATGGCGCCGCCGCGCGCGGGGTCGCCCGGGGACGACGAGCTCGCGGCGCGGTCGACCCCGGCGGTCAAGGAGCCCGTGCCCGGGCCGGCTCCACCCCGGCCCACACCCCCGACCCCGCTCGCGACCGCGCCCCCGGCCACGCCGGCTCCGCCGGGCCCGCCGGCCACGCCGCCCCCGCCGCCTCCCCGCAGCGCGGCGATTCCGCGCGAGCCGCCGGTGCTGGCCCCGCAGGCCAGCGCCGAGGAGGAGCAGCGCCTCAAGGCGCAGGCCGAGCGCCGCATCGAAGGCACCGAGAAGCTCGTGCAGCGCATCGATCCGGGCCGGCTGCCCCGCGAGCAGCAGGAGAACTACCGGACCATCCAGAGCTTTCTGGTGAAGGCCCGCGAGGCGCTCTCGACGCGTGATGTGCAGCGCGCCTTCACGCTGGCGGACAAGGCCTACCTCCTGGCCGACGAGATGTCGAAGGCACCCCGCTGACCGGGTCGTGTAACCCTTACCACCGCCGGTAAGTCTTACCGGCTCTCGCTCCCGCCGGGGAGCCATCGATAGCAGCAAAGTCCCACCCCTAAAGACTTCACGGCTCACCCGCACGCGTGGCATGGGGGTTGCCGTTTCATCCCCGGACCTTCACTACTCGGCCGAGGGGGAGACCACCATGCGCAGCGTATTCCTGGGATTCACGCTGGCTCTGGGCGCGCTCACCGCAGCCTGCACGATCGATCCGCCGGCGGGAACGCCGACGCCCCCGATGGCGGGAGTACTCGAGCCGGGGCCGCGCGAGGCCACCTTCGGCCGCACCGGGGACGAGGTCATCAACAACCCGCAGCTCCGCGACAGGATCCGCAACCTGTTCGGTGCGGACTGGACGCCGGTCGCGGAGGGCCGAGGCAAGATCGCGAAGGGCGCCGCCGCCTACTTCGGTCGCACCGAGCCGCCTCGCGGGGTGCGGGTGGGCGACGCGAACTACGTGGCGGTCAGCGGCTGCGTGCTCGCGACCTGCCGCAATGAGCGCGTGCTGCTGCTGATCCAGGAAGGCGGCGAGGGGCTCCTGGCCCGGCTGGACGAGGGCGGCTTCTCGCACTATTACGCCTACGGGGGCGGCTGGGGCCTCGCCGGCACGACGGCGCAGACCCTCGACAGCGCGCTGCGGGCGCTCGCGCGCACGGGAGACCCGTACCCGCGGACCTGAGGCGGACCCGACCCTTGACCGGCTCCCGCTCGACCGATATGCTGAGGCCTGCCTGCCTGGTCCCGTCGTCCTCGCTGGTTACGTGTGCCATGTCGATACTGAGCGCGAGAGTGGTCTCGGCGGTACTGGCGACGCTCCGCAGGCCGGAGCGCGGCGCATGAGCGACCTCGTCCGTCTCCTCGCCTGGGCGGAGGAGTCCCTCGCCGGGCCCGGCAGCATCCTGCTCATGACCGACTACGACGGCACCCTGACCCCCATCGTGGACGACCCGGCCGACGCGATCCTGGCCGAGCAGACCCGTGAGGATCTCGCGCGCCTCGCCCGCTCCCCGCGGGCGCGGGTGGCCGTGATCTCCGGCCGCGGGATCGAGGATCTGCGGGCCCGCGTGGCCCTGGACGACGTCATCTACGCGGGCTGCCACGGGCTCGAGATCGAGGGCCCGAACCTGCTCTTCCGCCATCCGGACGCGCTGGCCCAGCAGGCCATGCTGTGGGCGGTGGGGGACGTCCTGGTCCGCCGCGCCCCCTCGGTGATCGGGATGCGCGTGGAGCCCAAGGGGCTCGCGGTGGCCGTGCACTACCGGCACGTGGCCGCCGACGAGATCCGCCGGGTGGAGATCGAGCTGGCGCGCGCGATCAGCGAGCAGGGCGGGCGCCTCAAGATCTTCCACGGCAGCAAGGTGATCGAGGTGTTGCCGCAGGTGGCCTGGACCAAGGGGGAGTGCGCGCAGTGGATCCAGGAGCGCCTGCGGGCGAGCCTGCCCGAGCCCGCGCTCTGGCTCTACCTGGGCGACGACTGGACCGACGAGCACGCCTTCGAGGTGCTGAGCGGCCAGGCGCTCACGATCCGGGTCGGCGACGTGGTGCCCGCGTCCAAGGCGGCCTACCGGCTCAACGACGTCGCCGAGGTCCACCAGCTCCTGGCCCTGCTCGCCGACGGGGTCACCGTGGAGAGTCGCGCATGAGGTTCCAGCTCCGGCTGGTCGCGGCCCTCTGGGTGGCCTCGCTCCTCGTCATCGGGGTCTTCGCCTACCTGCAGGTCGTCGAGGAGCGGCAGCGCCTGATCGGCGAGCTCGACCGGCGCGCCGCCCTGATCACGGAGAGCCTCAAGGAGGTGCTGGACCCGGCGTTGGCCCGCGGGGGCAACAAGGCGCAGATCGACCGGCTCATCAAGAAGTTCAGCAAGCCGGACCTGGACCTGGCCGTCTTCGACCGCGTCGCCTCCTTGATCTCGGTGACGCCGAACGTGGGCAAGCAGATCGAGTCCCCGCCGCCCGAGGTGACGTGGGCGCTCACGTCGGGGGCGGTGCAGACCGGCTTCCGCACGCTCGAAGGCAAGACGCTCTACGTCTACGCCGATCCGATCCTGCGCGACGACAAGGCCACCGGCGCGCTGGTGGTCTTTCTCGACGCCTCGGACCTCAGGGTCGCCGAGTGGGAGCGCTGGCGCTTCAACGCGGTCCGCTTCCTGGTGCTGGCCGCGGTGCTGGCGGTGATGGCGCTGCTCGTCGTGCGCATGAGCCTGACCCAGCCGCTGGCCAAGATGGCGCGCTGGACCAAGGCGGTGCGGCGCGGCCACGCCATCGACCCGCCCGAGATGCCGGACGAGAGCCTCTTCGGCCCGATCGCGCGCGAGGTCTCGGTGCTGGCCAAGAACCTCCAGCGGGCGCGGGCGGCCGCCGAGGAAGAAGCCGCTCTGCGCCTGATCGGCCAGACCCTGTGGACGGAAGAGCGCCTCAAGCAGTTCGCCAAGATGCGGCTCGGCGAGCGGCCGCTGGTGGTGGTTTCCAACCGCGAGCCGATCAGCCACGTCTGGAAGGACGGCCGCATCCAGGTGATCACGCCGGCCAGCGGCCTGGTCACCGCGATGGATCCGGTGATGCGCGCCTGCGGCGGGATCTGGGTCGCCCAGGCCAGCGGCGACGCGGACCGGGAGACCGCGGACCCCCGGGGCCGCCTCCGCGTTCCCCCCGACGACCCGCGCTTCACGCTCAAGCGGGTCTGGCTCACCCCGGAAGAGGAGCAGGGCTACTACTACGGCTTCTCCAACGAGGGCCTGTGGCCGCTCTGTCATATCGTCCATAACCGGCCCCTGTTCCGGCCGGAGGACTGGGCGCACTACCGGGCGGTCAACGAGAAGTTCGCGGCCGCGGTGCTGGAGGAGATCGCGGGCACCGAGTCGCCGATGGTCCTGATCCAGGACTACCACTTCGCGCTCCTGCCCAGCCTCATCAAGCGCGAGCGCCCGGACGCGCGCACCGCGATCTTCTGGCACATCCCGTGGCCGAACTTCGAGGCCTTCTCGATCTGCCCGTGGCAGGACGAGCTGCTCCTGGGCATGCTGGGCGCCGACCTCATCGGTTTCCACACCCAGTACTACTGCAACAACTTCCTGGACACGGTGGAGCGGGCGATCGAGGCGCGCATCGACTGGGAGCGTTTCTCGGTCACGCGCGGGCAGCACGTGACCTCGGTGAAGCCGTTCCCGATCAGCGTGGCCCCCGGCTTCGTGGACAACCCGCCGACGACGTCCCGGCAGGCGCTGCTCGAGAGCCTCGACACCACCGCCGAGTTCCTCGGAGTCGGGGTGGAGCGGCTCGACTACACCAAGGGCCTGCCCGAGCGGTTCCGGGCGCTGGGCCGCTTCTTCGAGCGCTTCCCGGAGTACCGCGAGCGCGTGGTCTTCGTGCAGCTCGCGGCGCCGAGCCGCAGCACCATTCCGCGCTACCAGGCGCTGGAGGCCGAGGTGGACGCGGCGGTGCAGGAGGTGAATGGGACGTACCAGACCAAGCGCTGGAAGCCCATCCTCTACCTGAAGCGCCACCACGAGCACCGGGACATCTGGCCCTACTACCGTCACGCCGACTTCTGCATGGTGACCTCGCTGCACGACGGCATGAACCTGGTCGCCAAGGAGTTCATCTCGGTGCGGGACGACGAGGAGGGGGCGCTCATCCTGAGCCAGTTCACCGGCGCGTCGTCCGAGCTGCGGGACGCCATCCTGGTGAACCCCTATGACGTGGACGGCATGGCCGACGCCATCCGCACCGCGGTCGCGATGCCGAGCGATGAGCGCCGGGCGCGCATGGGCCGCATGCGCGAGAGCGTGCGCGAGCACAACATCTATCGCTGGGCGGGGCTGCTGCTGAGCGAGCTCGAGCGGATCCCCGAGACCCCGTCCGCCACCCCCGAGCACGCGGCCTGGGAGAAGAAGTAAAACTAAGAAGGGGGAAGGGACGTGAGTCCCTCCCCCCTTGGTAGAGCCTTACGGGTTCTGCTTAGTCCTGATCCACCATCATCTTGACGGTGACCCGGCGCTTCTTCTCGTCCGGCGTCTCCTTGGCCGTGATGGGCCCGAGGCCCACCGCCTGCACCCGGGAGAGCGGAACGCCCTTCTCGACCAGGAAGCGACGCACCGCCTCGACCCGACGCTGGCTCAGGCCGTAGTTGTAGTCCACGGTGCCCTTCGGATCCGTGTAGCCGCCCAGCTCAACCACGAGGGTCGGGTTGCCCTGGAGCTCCTTGATCACGCCCAGCAGGGCCGTCTGGGCCCCGTCGGTGAGCTCGGCCTTGTCGAAGCCGAAGTAGACCTCGAGGGTATCGGCCGTCTTCTGGTTGTAGCGGTTCGACCACAGGCGGGTCAGGCGCGTGTCCACGCCCTCGGCCTTGGTCATCGCCGCATCGGCCCGGCTACGGGCATCGGCCACGGCGCCCTCCAGGCTCTTCACCTGGGTGGTCACGCCCTTGACCTCGGTGTTGACGCCCTCGACCTGGCCCTCGACCTTCACGAAGCGCTGGTCGATCTCGACATCCTTCTTGGCGAACATGTCGCGCACGAAGCCCTTCGTGGCGCAGCCGGACACCAGCAGGACCGCCACTGGTAGCAGCACGCCGATCTTCATCACGTTCCGCATATACCCGCCTCCTCTGTTGTGAGCGTTTACACCTGATAACGACGATCGCGAACCTGCCTTCAGGAGCAACAAACAAGCCAGGTGTGCGAGGGAAGGCGGGCCCCAGCGTGGTGCGTCATTTCGCGTGATCTGGCCTTTAGTTACAGGACATTGGCCACCCGCGGCGACCCCACGCGACCAGGCCGGAACGGGTCGATTTGCCGATCAACTTTACACGAGCGTGTAAGCGTTACACGCCTAGTGGACCGGGGTCGGCATGTGGACGTAGAGCTCCTGCTTGCTCGGCTTGGCCCCGGCCAGGGGGCGGGGCGGCCGCATCTCGTAGCGGACCGGCTGCTGGTGGTCGGCGTACTGCCGCTCGGGGTTGTAGACCGTGCTGAACTTCCACAGCATCCGGAGGTAGTTGGTCTGGCCCCGCGCCGCCGCGTGGATCGCGGCCCCGCCATACTTGCGGACCGCGCCCCAGCCCAGGTGCTTGCGGTTCAGCACGGCCTGGGTCCGCACCAGCTCCTCGTAGAAGCGCTTGAGCGGGAGCTTGGTGGGCAGGACCGCGTGCTGCACGTCGAACAGGCGGTAGTCGCGGGAGGTGAGCTGCCGCGACTCGGTCAGCCAGAGCTCGGTGCCCGGGTAGGGGGTGGCCACCGTGAAGTGGACGACCTCGGGCACGGTGAGCGCCCAGTCGCGCACCTGGGCGAACCGGGCCTCGTCCCAGCTCGGGTCCGCGATGATGTTGATGGCCACGGTGAGGCCGAGCGACCGGGCGATCTCGAGCGCACGGAGGTTCTCGTTCAGGGTCACCCGCTTGCGGTGCATCCGGAGGGCGTCGTCGTCCAGGGCCTCGATCCCGAGGAACATGTAGAAGAGCCCGAGCTTCTTCCAGTACGCGAACAGCTCCTGGTTCTTGATCAGCACGTCGCAGCGTGTCTCCAGGTAGTACTGCTTGCGGATGCGCCGGCGGTCGATCTCCTGGGCGATCGCGAAGCCGTGCTCCGCCTGGATGAAGGCCACGTCGTCCACGATGAAGACGTTGGGCTCGCGGATGCGCGCGAGATCCTCCCCCGCCGCTTCCGCGGAGCCCTTGCGGTAGCTCCGCCCGTAGAAGGTCCACGCGCTGCAGAACGAGCAGTCCCACGGGCAGCCGCGCGTGAACTCGATGGAGGCGCAGGGATCGAGCACGCCGATGAAGTACTTGTGGCGGCGCCGGCTGAGGTGGCGCGCGGGCAGGTGCAGATCGAGGTCCTT
>CAMLFJ010000010.1 GCA_946479205.1 uncultured bacterium
AGGGCTTCGGTGTAGCAGGACTTCTGGTTGGCGCCGTAGCCGTAGTACTGGTCGTGAACGAAGATCTCGAGCCCGAGCTCGCGGGCCACATCGAGGGTCGCGTCGGTCGAGCCGTCGTCGACCAGGATGACCAGGTTGACGGTGTCCTTGGGCAGCTCCTCGTAGGTCATGCGGAGCGTCCGGCCCGCGTTGTAGGCCGGCATCACCACCACGACTTTGGGAGTGTCTTTCGGGAGGGGCGGAGGCGTGGCGGCCATCTAGCCCGGCCCCACGCGGCAGACCGCGACGAACTGGTAGGCGAGCCCGCCCGGCCATCCCCTCGCCGCCCCCGCGCTCAGCGCGTGCACGCGCGCGAGCCAGCGGCCGTGCCAGCGGGGCGGGACCACGAGCGGCAGCGGCACCGGGGTGACCGCGAGCTCGCTCACCGTGAGCCCGGCGCCGCGCAGGAGCTCGAGCAGGGTGCGGCGCGTGAAGAAGCGAAGGTGGGTGCGGTCCAGGATGCCGCGATCGGCGTAGTCGAAGCGCCCGGCCAGGAGCGACAGGCGCACCCAGAGATGCGCGACGTTGGGCACCGAGACGATCACGGTGCCCCCGGGGGCCAGGGCCTGGTCGAGGGCGCGCAGCACGGCCCGCGGATCGCTCAGGTGCTCCAGCACGTCGCCGTACACGATGGCGTCGAAGGGACCGTGCAGCAGCGGGAGCGCCGATTCCAGATCGGCCACCACCACTTCCTTGCAGCGGCCGCGCGCCCGCGCGGCCAGCTCCGGGTCGCGCTCGAGCGCGGTCACGCTCCAGCCCTGGGCGGTGAGGCGCTCGGCGAGGAAGCCGTCGGCCGCGCCCACGTCCAGGGCCCGTCGGCCGCGGCCGTCCCCCAGTCGCGACAGGATGACCGAATGGCTCGAGTGCGGATCGTCCTTCAGGCGATACGGAGAGGCGCTCATGATCAGGGCCGCGGCGCGGGCGTGGCCAGCCACGCCTCCCAGGCGTCGTACCGGGGCGCGCTCGCGAGCAGCAGCGCGAGCGACAGCGAGCCGAGCAGGTAGAAGTCGAGGAAGAGCCCGCCCAGGATCACCAGCACGAAACCCGCGAGCGCCGGGAACTCCGCGATGCCTCCCATCACGACGGTGGCGAGGGTGAGCCGGGCGATGGCCCGCGGTCGCGTGTCGTCCGGGCGCCGGGTCAGGAGCAGGCGCCGGAACCCGGGGAAGGAGGCGGTCACGATCCCGCTCGCGATCCAGGCCGCGTAGCGCACGAGGCTCATCTGGGACGCGGGCAGGCCCGAGTCGGAGAGCGCGTGGCTCATCCGGAACACGCTGGCGATCACGGCGTACATCACCAGGCTCGTGATGAGGCCGCCCGTGATGAGCGCGGCGGTCCGGTGCGCCTGACGGAGCTCGCTCGCGGCGTCCATTCTCCCTTCTCCCGAGCCAGGATAGCATCCGCCACGCTCAGGGCTGGTTGGAATAGAGCCGCCGGCCCCCCGCCTCGATCAGCAGATGAACGCGCTCGGCCGGCAGCTCGCGGATCACGCTGCGGGTGGGCGTGGCGGCCGACAGCAAGAAGACGCGTCGGTCTTCCGCCCAGGCCCGCACCAGCGCGGCGGTGTCCCAGAACCGCGGCCGCGCTTCGGGAAAGGTCGAGCCGAAGGCCAGGTTGGACTGCAGCCCGTTGACGATCTGGACCCGCCGATCCAGCCGCAGCAGGGCCGAGGCGCTGTTCTCGATCGCGCCCTCGTGGGCGAGCACGTCGGCGGGCCCGACGCGGAGCTGGATCGCGTCGGTCATCACCCGCACCGAGCGGCTCTTCGCGAACAGCGTGAGCCCTTCGACGGAGATCGGCAGGAAGGCGATCATGGCGGCCAGCAAGGCGCCCAGCCCCAGGAGCGGAAGCCGGCGCCAGGCCGCCACCGCCAGCGCGGCCGTCGCCAGCAGGAAGATGCCCGCGATCGGGCCGAAGAGCGGCCGGAACTGGGCGAGGAAGTCGCTGGTGGCGGCCTGGCCCTGCGCGGCCATGTTCCGCGCGGAGACGTCGGCCACCGCGACCGCTTCCGGGGAGAGGCGCAGCCACCCGAGCCAGGCGCCAAGAATCGCGCTCGCCACGAGGGCGGTCGCGAGCAGCGCGGGGGCCAGCAGGCTGAAGGAGCGCGGGGCGCCCGCGGGCCGCTCGATCGCGTCGTCCCAGAGCTTGGCGACCAGCAGCGCCATCGCGGGGAAGGCGGGCAGGCCGTAGTGCGGCAGCTTGAAGGGCGAGAGGGCGAAGACCCCCAGGATGCCGACCGTCCAGAGCGCGAGCAGCATCCAGACCCGCGCCTCCGGCGTCTTCCACGGCCGCCGCCGGATCACCCGGGCGACCGCAAGCGGCAGCGCGAGCACCCAGGGGAAGAAGCCGACCGCGGTGACGCCGAGGAACTCGAGCGTCGAGAGAGGCACGTCCTCGTCGGGGAAGACGCGCTGGCGCGCGACGTTCAGCACGTGGTTGTCCACCACCGTGTACCAGAGGAAGCCGCGGTACTGCGATTCGACGAGCAGGTACCAGGGCACCGCGACCACGAGCAGGAGCAGGATCGCGGAGAGCGGCGCCCACTGCCGCCACGATCCGCCCTCCCGGGTGAGCCAGAGGAAGAGGGCCACCGCGGCGAGGGGGCCGATCGCGCCGAGGAAGTCCTTGGCCAGCACGGCCAGGCCCAGGCCGCCGTAGAACAGCAGGAGCGGCCACCGGCCGCCGCCCAGGTAGGCCAGGATGAAGCCGTAGAGGCCCAGGAGGATGCAGGCGACGAAGAGCATGTCCGGCTTGACCATGCGCCCGAAGAGGAACATCTCGAGGTTCGCCGCCACCATCAGCCCGGCCATGAGCCCGACCCGCGCCGAGGCCAGGCGGCTGCCGATCAGCGCGGTGAGCACGGCCACCGCGACCGCGGAGAGTGCGGACACCAGGCGCGCCGCCGTCTCGGTGGGCCCGAGCCAGGCGAAGGCGCCCGCCATGAGCCAGTAGGGCAGCGGGGGCTTGTCGAAGTAGGGCACGCCGTTGAGGTGCGGTGTGATCCAGCCCGCGCCCCGCAGCATCTCCCAGGCGATGTCCGCGTGGATGCCTTCGGGCGGGTCCAGGAAGGGCGCGGCCCCGAGGCGCGCCACGTACAGCGCGGCGGCCACGATGGCGACGGCGAGCGGGACGGTCAGCAGACGCGGGCGCGCCGGGGCCTCACCGGTCGACCCGGACCACCGCGTCCTGGGGAAGGCGGCCCAGGAGATCGGTGACCGCGTCGTCGAGATAGCCGCGGTCCTTGGACTCCAGCGTGACCTTCACCTTGTATTCCGGGTTGGAGAACTCGGGATACGAGCCGAGCAGCAGATCCGGATGGCCGGCGAGCAGCGCGTTCAGGTGGTCGGCGAGCGTGCCCTCCCCCATGCTCACGTACACGCAGCAGAGATGGAAGGGCGCGTCGCGGAAGCGCTCCTTGAGCGCGTCGAACTTCTGACGGAAGATCTCGGGCACCCCGGGCAGGATGTAGATGTTCCGCACCACCACCGCCGGGAAGACCAGCTCGCCGTCCGCGGTCAGCTCCGCGCCCTCCGGCACCTCCGCCATCTTGAGCCGGGCCGCGTTGAGCTGGCCCCGGCCCTTGAAGTAGTTCTCGAGCAGGCTCACGAGCCGCGGCTCCCGCACCACCGGGACTCCGAGGGCCCGCGCCACGCCCTCGATGGTCACGTCGTCGTGGGTGGGCCCGACGCCGCCCGAGGTGAACACCACGTCGTACTCCGCGCTGAAGGCGCGCACCTCGGCCGCGATGAGGTCCACCTCGTCCGGGATGACGGTGATCCGCCGCACTTCCACCCCGAGCCCCCGCAGCTCCCGGCAGAGGTAGGCCGCGTTGGCGTCGATGATCTTGCCCGAGAGGATCTCGTTGCCGATCAGCAGGATGCCGGCCGTTTTCGCCATGGCCGAGGCACATCGTAGCATGCGGGGAGTTCTGATAGAATGGGGCGCGCTCCGACGGGCGACTCCCTCGATTCGAGGAAAGCGATGACCACCGACGCTTCTCCGATCACGCTGCGCGGCTGGGCCCTGGTCCTGGGCGCCTCCTCCGGCTTCGGCGCCGCCACGAGCCTGGCGCTCGCGCGCGCGGGGCTCGACGTGTTCGGCGTCCACCTCGACCGCAAGTCCACCCTGCCCAACGTCGAGCGCCTGGCCTCCGAGATCAAGTCCCTCGGTCGCGAGGCCCGCTTCTTCAACGTCAACGCGGCGGACGAGGAGAAGCGCGCCGAGGTCGCGGCCGAGATGGAGCGGGTGCTCCGCGAGCGCAGCCAGATGGGCCAGGTGCGGGTGCTGCTGCACTCCCTGGCCTTCGGCACCCTCAAGCTCTTCGTGGCCGATCCGATGAAGGAAGCGGTGACCAAGGCGCAGATGGACATGACGCTCGACGTCATGGCCCACAGCCTCATCTACTGGGCGCAGGAGGTGGTGGGGCGCGGGCTCATGGGCCGCGGCGGGCGCATCTACGCGATGACCTCGGCGGGCGGCGCGCGCGTACTCCCGCACTACGGCCCGGTCTCCGCGGCCAAGGCCGCGCTCGAGTCCAACATCCGGCAGCTCGCGGCCGAGCTGGCCCCGCATGGCATCACCGCCAACTCCATTCGCGCGGGGGTGACCGCGACCCCCGCGGCCCAGAAGATCCCGAACTACGAAGAGTTCTCCCAGCAGGCCGCGCGGCGCAATCCGCATCGACGGCTCACCACCACCGACGACGTGGCGCGCGCGATCGTCGTGCTGAGCCACCCCGACACCCACTGGATCACCGGCAACGTGATCGGGGTCGACGGCGGCGAAGAGATCGTGGGCTGAGCGGCCAGTGCCCAGCTGGCTGGCCGTCACCATCCTGGGTGTCATCGAGGGCATCACCGAGTTCCTGCCCATCAGCTCCACCGGACACCTGCTCCTGGTGGAGAACGCGGGATGGGTGCCGCGCCAGTCCGACCTCTTCAACATCACGATCCAGTCCGGGGCGGCCCTCGCGGTGCTGCTGGCCTTCGGCGGGCGCCTGCGGGATCTGCTGGGACGTCTGCACGAGGCGGAGCCGCGCGCGTATCTGCTGAAGCTCGCGCTCGCCTTCGTGATCACCGGGGTGGGCGGACTCGCGATCAAGCGGCTCGGCTGGGCGCTGCCGAAGGAGATGGCGCCCATCGTCTGGGCCACCCTGATCGGCGGAGTGGCGATCCTCGGGGTGGAATGGGCGCTGCGCGCGCGGCCGTCCGTGTCGCGCGTGACCTGGGCGATGGCGGTCGCGGTGGGACTGGGCCAGCTCCTCGCCGCCGCGTTCCCGGGCACCTCGCGGTCGGCCGCCACCATCCTGCTCATCATGCTGCTGGGCCTGAGCCGGCCGATCGCGACCGAGTTCTCGTTCCTGGTCGGCGTGCCCACCCTCCTCGCGGCGGGCGGGTTCGAGACGCTGCACGCGCTGCGACATCCCGCGGGCCCGCCGACCGACTGGGGCCTGCTCGCGCTGGGCACCCTGGTCTCCGCGGTGACCGCGTTCCTCGTGGTCCGGTGGCTGCTCCGGTGGATCCAGACGCACAGCTTCGCCCCGTTCGGGTGGTACCGGGTGGCTCTCGGTCTCGTCCTGCTGACCCGGCTCGGCTGAGCCGGCCTGACTGGAGGTAGTGGACGCGATGGCGCACGACGTGGTGGTGATCGGCGGCGGCAACGCGGCGCTCTGCGCGGCGCTGGCCGCGCGCGAGGGTGGGGTCTCGGTGCTCATGCTGGAGAAGGCCCCGGAGTCCGAGCGGGGCGGCAACTCCTTCTTCACCGCGGGCGGCTTCCGCTTCGCCCACCAGGGCCTCGAGGACCTGCGACGCGACGTCATCCCGGATCTGAGCGACGAGGAAGCGGCGACCATCACGATCCCCGCCTACACCGAAGACCAGTACTACGACGACATCATGCGCGTGACCGAGGGCCGCTCCGATCTCGACCTGGCCCAGCACCTGGTCCAGCGCTCGAAGCCCACCGTGATGTGGATGCGCATGCAGGGGATTCGCTGGATCCTCATGTTCAGCCGCCAGTCCTACAAGGTGGGCGACCGCCACCACTTCTGGGGCGGCCTCAACCTCGAGGCGGTGGGCGGCGGCCCGGGCCTGGTCGAAGCGCTCTTCGAGCGGGCGGCCAAGGTGGGCATCGAGGTCCGCTACGGGGTGGCCGGGCACAAGCTGATCCTGGACGGCTCCGGCCGGGTCACCGGGGTGGCGACGCGCAGCGCGACCGGCGCGAGCGAGATTCCCTGCCGCGCGGTGGTCATCGCTTCGGGCGGCTTCGAGGCGAACCCGGAGTGGCGCACCCGCTACCTCGGGCCGAACTGGGACCTGGCACGGGTGCGCGGCACCCGGCACAACGTGGGCGAGGGCATCGCGATGGCGCTCGAGATCGGCGCGCAGGCCTACGGCCACTGGTCGTCCTGCCACGCGGTGGCGTGGGACCTCAACGCCCCCGCCTTCGGCGACCGGCGGGTGGGCGACATGTTCCAGAAGCACTCGTACCCGCTCGGGCTGATCGTCAACGTCAAGGGCGAGCGCTTCGTGGACGAGGGCGCGGATTTCCGCAACTACACCTACGCCAAGTACGGGCGCGAGATCCTGCGCCAGCCGCAGGAGGCCGCCTTCCAGATCTTCGACCAGAAGACGGTGCCGCTGCTGCGCGAGGAGTACCGCATCCGCGAGATCACCAAGGCGGAGGCGGGCACCATCGAGGAGCTGGCCAAGAAGCTCGAGGTGAGCCCGGAGGGGCTGACCCGCACCGTGCGCGACTTCAACGCGGCGGTGATGGACCAGGTGCCGTTCAATCCCGCGGTGCTCGACGGCCGCGGGACCCAGGGGCTCACCCTGCCCAAGTCCAACTGGGCGCAGCGCCTCGACACCCCGCCCTACGTGGGCTTCGGGGTGACCTGCGGCATCACCTTCACCTTCGGCGGCCTGCGCGTGGACACGCGCGGCCGGGTGCTCGACACCTGGGACCGGCCGATCCCGGGCCTCTACGCGGCGGGCGAGCTCGTGGGCGGGCTCTTCTACCACAACTACCCCGGCGGCACCGGCCTGATGTCGGGTGCCGTCTTCGGCAAGACCGCGGGCGACTCCGTCGCCGCCGACCTGAAGTAGGCGGCGGCCTTACGTGTCGTGCTTGAAGTGGCGGAGGATCTCGAGGAAGGTCTCGACGATGCGCGGATCCCAGTAGCCCGCGTCGGTTTCGCGAATCAGCGTGGAGACCGCTTCCGACCGCGGGAGCGCCGCCTTGTACGGGCGGTCGGTGTGTAGCGCGTCGAAGACGTCCACCACCGAGATGATGCGCGCGCCCAGGGGGATCGCCTCGCCCTTCAGCCCGTCCGGGTAGCCGGAGCCGTCCCACTTCTCGTGGTGGTGGCGCATGATCGGGCGCACCAGCTCCATGCTGCGCAGCCCCAGGACGAGATCGGAGCCGGCGCCGGGATGGGCGCGGATGCGCTCGTACTCCATGGGATCGAGCGGCCCGGGCTTCAAGAGGATCCCGTCGGGCACCGCGATCTTGCCGAGGTCGTGCAGGTACCCGCCCAGGCGCAGCGAGCGGACCATCTCCGGATCGAGCCCGAGCGCCTCGCCCACCGCCACCGCGTAGCGCGACAGCCGGTCGCAGTGGCCGAGCGTGTACGGATCGCGCGCCTCGATGGTGAGCGCCAGCGTGGTGATCACCGCCTCGGCCCGCTCGAGCTGGCTCAGCAGCAGGCGGACCCGCAGCAGCGCGGCCAGGCGGGTGCGCAGCTCGACGAACGCCACCGGCTTGGTGAAGAAGTCGTCGGCCCCCGCGGCGAGCCCGGCCACCCGCGCCTCCAGGTCGCCGACCGCGGTGAGGATGACCACCGGCATCAGCTCGTAGCGCGGATCGGCCTTGAGCCGGGCGCAGAGCTCGATGCCGCTCATGGCCCCGAGATGCACGTCGGTGAGCACCAGGTCCGGGCTCACCACGTTGAGCGCCTCGAGCGCCTGCTCGGCGGAGGCGGCCATGAGCAGCCGGTAGCCGAGCGTGCCGAGCAGCCCCGAGAGGACCTCGCGGATGTGCGCGTCGTCCTCGACCACCAGGATGGTCGGCCGATCGGGCGGGGTCGCTTCGAGATCGAGGCTAGCGCTCATCGAGGGTCCGCTCCATCCACGCCAGCATGTCCTTGAACGGCCGTTCCCAGCCCTCCTCCAGCATCAGCATGTGGGCGTGGCCGGACGCCTCCTGGTACTCCGCGCGGTAGCGGGCGGCGATCCGTCGCTGGAGCCGAGCGGGCGTGATGCGGTCCTGGTCGGCGCCCACGACCAGCGTCGGACAGCGGATCGCGTCCGCGTCCACCGCGAGGCCGCCCAGCGCCAGCTCGCGGGCGGCGCGGCCCGACTCGGCCCCGAAGCGCGGGAAGGCCCAGTCGCGCTGCTCGGGCGAGAGGCCGTTGAGGAACAGGAAGTCGGCGTCGGCGCGGCTCACCGAGAAAGCGCGGCCGCCGAGCATGGCGGGCACGTAGCGGGCCATGCGCGCCAGCACCGGCCACGCGATGGCGTTGATCCCGCGGGGCGGCGCGCTGGCGACGAACACCGCCGCCACCACCCCGCCGCCCTCGACCGCCTTCTGGGCGATCAGCCCGCCCATCGAGTGGCCGACGAGCACCGTCTCCCCGAGGTGATCGAGACAGCGCCGCACGTCCGCGACGTAGTCCGCGAGGGTCACGCGTCCGAGGCCGCCGGGCGCCGGGCTCGGGCCGTGCCCGCGGAGGTCGAGCGCCCAGGCATCCCAGCCGGCCTGAGCGGCCGCGTCGAGGTAGTTCCGGAAGTACCAGCTCCCGCCCCACATGCCGTGCACGAAGAGGACGGACCGCGAGCGGGGCCGTCCCGCGGGGGCGGCGTGCTCGAGGCTCAGGTCGCCGATACGCTCGGCCATGGGCGGCTATCTTACGCCAAGCGGAGGGCGAACGGGTCAGGCCGCGGCGTTGAGGCGGACGGTCTCGACGAGGAGCCCGGCGGTGAGCACGAGATCGCGCACGTCCACCCACTCGTTCACGGTGTGGATCTCCCGCATGCCGCAGGCCAGGTTGGCGACCTCGAGGCCGCGCTCCACGAAGACGTTGGCGTCGGAGCCGCCCCCGGTGCCGCGGGTCGCGCAGGCCCGCCCCATCGCGCCTGCCGCGGACTGCACCAGGCGGACGATCCCTGCCTCGTCGCGGATGTCGAGCCGGCCGTATTGCCGGTCGATTTGCGCCTCCACCCGCGCCTGGTACTGCCGGTCGCCCACCTGCACGCGGTGCCGGGCCGCCGCCTCGTCGAAGCAGCGCCGCATGTGCTCGGTCTGGGCCGCGAGCTTCTCGAGGCTCAGGCTGCGCGTCTCGCCCCGGATCATCACGCCGGCGGGGACGATGTTGCCGGCGAGCCCGCCCTGGATGACGCCGAGGTTCGCGGTGGTCTCCGCGTCCAGACGGCCGAGCTTCATCGCCGCGATGGCCTCGGCCGCGATGCGGATCGCGCTCATCCCCTGCTCCGGGCAGATGCCCGCGTGGGCCGCGAGGCCGTGGACGTTGAAGGTCATGCGATTCGCGGCGGGCGCGCGGGTGATCAGCTCGCAGACCCCGTCCACGTCCAGCACCAGGCCCCGCTTCGCGCGGAGGCGGCCGGTGTCGAAGTTCTTGGCGCCCAGCAGCCCGTTCTCCTCGCAGATCGTGAGCACGACCTCGAGATCGCCGTGCGGGACGCGGCCCTCGCGGAGGACGCGCACCGCCTCCAGGATCGCCACCACCCCCGCCTTGTCGTCGCCGCCCAGCACGCTGGTGCCGTCGGTGCGGATCACGTCGCCCTCGACCACCGGGTGGATGGCCTCGGCCGGTCCCACCGTGTCCATGTGGCCCGAGAGCAGGAAGGGCGGGGCGCCCGGCGTGTTGCCCGGGAAGCGCGCGAGCAGGTTGCCGGTATCGCCGCCGATCTTCTCCCCCGCGCCGTCCACCTCGACGCTCGCGCCCATCGCCTTGAGAATGCCCTCGAGCCGCCGCGCGATCGTACCCTCGCGCCGGGAGAGGCTCGAGATCGACACCAGCTCCAGAAACTCGTCCTTGAGTCTCGCCGCGTTGATCATCGGATCCTTCCTGTCGGGACGGTTCGGCCCGCGGGGGCCGCGTGGGGCAGATGGGCGAGCAGCCAGCGAAGGCTTTCCTCGATCGCTTCGCGGCGGTGCGCCGGCTCGCTGAGCCGGTGATCGGCGCCCGCGATCACGTGCAGGCGCTTCGGGTCGCGGGCGCGCTCGAAGAGCATGCGCCCGTGCGCGGGCGGCACCACCTCGTCGCGGTCGGCCTGGATGACGAGCACGCGCGCGACGCCCGCGGGCGCCTCGGCCCGGAGGCCGCGCCGGACCTCGGCGACCAGGGCGGCGCCCGCCTCGCCCGGATCGGCGTGGGCCAGATCGCGGAGCGCCGCGGGGGCGTTCCAGGTGACCACCGGCCGCGGGGTGGCCGCCGAGCCGCGGCTCGCGGCCCAGAGCGCGACGTAGCCGCCGAGGCTCGAGCCGAGCAGCCCGAAGCGGCCGTCGAGCTCCGGCCGGGTGGCGAGATGGGCCAGGACCGCGTCCAGGTCGGCGATCCGGCTCTCGATGGTCGCCTCCCGCGCGAGCCCACCGGACTCTCCGCTGCCCCGGAAGTCGAACCGCGCGAGGGCGAGGCCGGCCGCGGGCACCTCGCGCGCGAGCTGCAGGTACTTGTCGCTGTCCTTGGAGGCGCCCATGCCGTGACAGGCGATCACGCAGGAGCCGGGGAGATCGTCGGGCAGGTGCAGGACGCCGCTCACGTCGTCGGCGCCGACGGGCACCGTGAAGCGGTGCTCGCTCACGCCCAGACGATGTCGAAGACGCGGCAGGTGTTGACGGTGAGCTCGTACATCGCCTCGTCCACCGGCAGTCGCTTGATCTTCGCCACTTCTTCGGCCACCCGCGCGACCAGCCACGGCCCCGAGGTGACGTTCTCGAACTCGCCCTGGTATTGCCAGGGCGCGTCGCTCTCGACCAGCAGCGACTCGATCGGGACCGCCTCGACCATCTCGCGATCACGGTCGCGGTAGACCAGGTCCGGCGTCACCGAGACCATGAAGCCCGCCTCCACGATCTCGCGGGTGACCTCGGCGGTGGCCTTGTGCCAGTGGAACACCGCGCGCTCCACCCCGCGGCGCTTGAGGATCGCGAGGGCGTCCGCGGCCGCGCCGTGGGGCGCGTGCAGGATGATCGGCAGGTCGTAGCGGCCGGCGAGGTCGGTCAGGCGCTCGAGGCGCGCCCGCGCCTCGCGGCGCACCGCGTCCGCGTCGGAGGCCGCCCCGAGGCCGTACCACGGCAGCCCGACCTCGCCGACCGCGACGAGCCGCGCGTGATTGGCGTGGATCTGCGCCTCCACCGCCTCCAGGTCCTCGCGGGTGAGCTTCCACTCGGGATGAAAGCCCAGCGCGGGCCACACCGCCTTGGCGTTCTCCGCGGCGGCCCTAAGAGTCCGCTCGTTGGTGGCCTGATCGCAGCCGACCGCGACCGCTCCCCACACGTTGTGCTCGGTGGCGCGGATGACGGTGCCGCGGACGTCGGCGAAGGCCGGATCGTGCAGGTGGCAGTGGCTGTCGATGATCACGAGCCGGCCACCGTCATCCGGCCGATCAGCAGCGTCGGGGCGGAGGTGCGGTCCCGGAACACCAGATCGTTGCCGATGCCCTCCACCGCGTGGAACATGTCGAGCAGGTTGCCCGCGATGGTGATCTCCTCCACCGGGTAGGCCAGCTCCCCGTTCTCGATCCAGAGGCCCGCGGCGCCGCGCGAGTAGTCCCCGGTGACCCCGTTGACCCCGAAGCCGATCAGCTCGGTGACGTAGAGGCCGTTCTTCACGCTCCGGATCAGGTCCACCGGATCCCGATCGCCCGCCTGGAGATGGAGATTGGTGGTGGAGACGCTCACCCCGCTGCCGTCGCGGGCCGCGTGGTGGGTGGACGGCAGGCCCAGCTTCCGGCCGCTGTAGGTGTCGAGCAGGTACGAGCGCAGCATGCCCTGCTCCACGACCACGGTGCGCCGCACCGGCAGCCCCTCGCCGTCGAACGGGCGCGAGCCGAGGGCCCCCGGGATGGTGCCGTCGTCCACGATGGTCACCGACGGGGCCGCGATGCGCTCGCCCAGCTTGCCCACCAGGAACGAGGCGCGCCGGTAGAGGGCGGGGCCGGCGGCGGCGCCCGCGATGTGCCGCACGAGGCCGGCCGCCATCTCGGGGTCGAAGATCACCGGTACCTCCGCGGTCTTCACCTGCCGCGCCCCGAGCCGGCGCACCGCGCGACGCGCGGCGGTGCGGCCGATCTCCTCCGGCGCCTCGAGCAGCGCGCGCTTGCGGGTGACGTGGTACCAGGAGTCGCGCTGCATCTCCCCGTTCTCGCTCGCCACCGGGGAGACCGCGAGGCTGAACGAGGACGTCTCGTACTCGCCCGCGAAACCGTGGCTGGTGGCGTAGGCGTAGCGCGCGCGCCGGTCGCTGAAGTCGCCGCCCTCGGAGTTGGTGATGCGGGGATCGGCCTCGAGCGCGGCCGCCTCGCAGCGGCGGGCCAGCTCGATCTTCTCCTCGGGGGTGAGATCGTGGCCGCGCGCGTCGTGGAGATCGAGCTGCGGCACCTGCCCGGCCAGCTCCGTGGCGTCGGGCAGGCCGCCCATCTCGTCCGGGCTCGTGATGCGCGCGAGCGAGACCGCCTCGTCCACCAGGCGCGCCATCGACTCGGGGGTGAGATCGGACGTGGAGGCGGCCGCGACCGACTTGCCCACGAAGACCCGCAGCGCCATGTGCTGCTCGCGCGCGTGCTTGACGGTGTCCACCTGGCCCAGGCGCACCTGGGCCGAGAAGGACTGGTCCGCCACCACGAAGGCGTCGGCGGCGGTCGCGCCCCGGCGCGTGGCCTGCTGCAGGAGATCCGCGAGCAGCTCGCGCATGCGGCTCAGACCTGGGTTCCGCCGACCGTCATCCGGTCGATGCGGATCGTGGGGAGGCCGACGCCGACCGGGACCGACTGGCCGTCCTTGCCGCAGGTGCCGACGCCCTCGTCGAGCTTGAGATCGTGGCCGACCCGGCTCACCCGCGTGAGCGCCTCGGGCCCGTTTCCGATCAGGGTTGCGCCTTTCACCGGGCGGGTCACGCGGCCGTCCTCGATCAGGTAGGCCTCGCTCGCCGAGAACACGAAGCGGCCGTTGGTGATGTCCACCTGGCCGCCGCCGAAGTTCACCGCGTAGAGTCCCTTGGTCACTCCGCGGATGATGTCGGCGGGCTCGTCCTCTCCGGCCAGCATGAAGGTATTGGTCATGCGCGGCATCGGAGGATGCGCATAGGACTCCCGCCGGCCGTTGCCGGTGACCTCCATGCCCATGAGCCGCGAGTTGAGCCGGTCTTGCAGGTATCCGCGGAGGATGCCCTTCTCGATGAGCACGTTCCTCCGCGTCGGCACGCCCTCGTCGTCCACGTTGAGCGAGCCGCGGCGATTCTGGATGGTGCCGTCGTCCACCACCGTCACCAGCTCCGAGGCCACCGACTGGCCGAGCCGTCCCGAGAACGCGGAGGTCTTCTTGCGGTTAAAATCGCCCTCGAGGCCGTGGCCCACCGCCTCGTGGAGCAGGATGCCGGGCCAGCCCGGTCCCAGCACCACCGTCATCTCCCCCGCGGGCGCGTCCACCGCGTCGAGCTTCATGAGGGCCTGACGCACCGCCTCGCCGGTGAAGCGCTTCCAGCGGTCCTGCTCGAGGAAGAAGTCGAAGGCGACCCGCCCGCCGCCGCCGAAGCTGCCGATCTCGCGCTTGGCTCCGTCCTCCACGATCACGGTGACGTTGAGCCGGGTGAGCGGGCGCACGTCGCCGACCGTCCAGCCCGACGGCGTCGCGATCATGATCACCACTTCCTCGCTGCCGAGGGTCGCGATGACCTGGCGCACGCGCGGATCGAGCGCGCGGGCCTCCGCGTCCATCCGGCCGAGGAGCTTGAGCTTGCGGTCCAGGTCGGCCGAGGTGGGGGGCTCGGCCAGCGAGTAGAGATCGTGCGGGGGGCCGTCGCCGCCCACCGCCACCACCGCCGAGGTCGAGGCCCGATCCGCGATCGCGCGCGCCTGGCGCGCGGCTTCCTCGAGATTCGGCAACGCCAGGTCGTCGGTGTGCGCGTAGCCGGTGCGCTCGCCGGACTGGGCCCGGAGGCCCGCCCCCTGGCTCACGTGGCGGGCCGCCTTCTTGACCGAGCCCTCCTCCAGGACCAGCTCCTCGCTGATCCGGTACTCGAGGAAGAGGTCCGCGTGGTCCACGCGGCCGGCCAGGGTCGAGCCGAGCAGCCGCTCCATGGTCCCCGCGTTGAGGCCGAACCGGTCCGCGAAAAAGCGCTCGGGGCGCGCTAGCATTTCCGTCTCCTTGGAGGTCTCAAAGGGGCTTCATCCTAGCATCGGCTCCGGGGGGGACCCCCATGTTTAGTGCCCGCTTCGGCACGTGGTCGAACGTCGGGTACGACTGTTTCGATTATCTCAGATGTGTCCACGTCTTGCGCGCGCCGACCTCGGACGCGAGTCGAGATCAGTCGCGCGCGTCGAGCGCTTCCTGCACCAGCTCGTGCAGCCGCCTCAGCCCGATCAGCAGCGACGGGCCCGGGCTCAGGATGTCGGCCCCGTCCATCTCGTGGATGCGGCCGCCCCGCACCGCGCTGATCCGCTCCCAGCCCGGGCGCGCCGCGATCGCGGCGAGGTCGGCCGGCTTGCCGCACCAGGACGCGACGATCACCTGCGGGTCCCGGCGCACGACCTCGGCCGGATCGACCACCCGATCGCGCGCGCTCTTGCGGTCGCGGAGGTCGGCGAACACGTCGCGCCCGCCCGCCGCCTCGATCAGCTCCGAGACCCAGCGGATGCCCGCGATGAGGGGCTCGTGCCACTCCTCGAAGTAGACCCGCGGCCGGTCCGGCCACACCCGCGAGAACTCGCGCACCTGGGTGATCTCGTCGCGCATGTCGAGGACGAGGTCGCGCGCCGCCGGCTCCGCCCCGAGCAGGCCCCCCACCGTGAGGATGGTCTGCATGACCTCCTCGACCGAGCGCGGGTTGGCGCAGAACACCGGCAGTCCCGCGCGGATCAGCTCCGCGCTGACGTCGGCCTGCAGATCGGAGAACGCGAGGATCAGGTCGGGCCGGAGATCGAGGATGCGGTCCACTCGAAAGGTCGTGAAGCCGCCGACCCGCGGCTTGGCCGCGGCCTCCGCCGGCCGCCGCGCGGTGCCCGGCACGCCCACCACCCGGTCGCCCGCGCCGAGCGCGTAGCAGATCTCGACGTGCTCGGCGCTCAGGCAGACGATGCGGCGCGGGAACTCGACCGGGGACTTGCCGTACATGAGGGCTCCCCTCACCCTGCCCTCTCCCCGGAAGGGAGAGGGAGATGAGCGCTACTTGCTTCCGTCGTACAGCTCCGTGTTGGCGGTGCCGCGCTGGAAGGAGAGGTACTCCTCCTTGGTCATGCGCGGCTTCCAGGCCTCGAGGATCTCGCGCGCCGCGCCCGCCCCGTCCCAGAGCATGTCCACCGCCATCAGCGCGAGCTGCTTGGCCGGCTCCACGTAGGCGAGCTTCGGATCGGCGATCGCGTAGTCGGCGCCGTGCCCGCCGCCGGTGGCGCCGCCCATGTACGGATGCAGCGTCGGCATCACGTGGGAGATATCGCCCATGTCGGTCGAGCCGCTGCGGTGGCCGGACTCGGTGACCTGGTCGGCGCCCAGCAGCGCCTTCGCGTTGACCTTGAACTGCTCGGCCATGCCCATGTGGTTGAAGAGGGGCAGGTAGCCGGGCAGCGTCTCGATCTCCACCTGGGCGCCGAGCGCGAGGGCTCCCGCGCGCAGAGCGCGGTCCACCCGGCGGTTGGCCTCCAGGATCGCCTCCACCGTCTTGCCGCGGACGTAGGTCTCGAGGCGTACCTCGCCCGGGATCACGTTCACCTGGCTGCCGCCGTGCGTGATGATCGGGTGCACGCGGATGGAGTCCTCGTCGCGAAAGGTCTCCCGGATCGCGTTGATCGCGGAGAGGCCGATGTTGGCCGCGTAGAGCGCGTTGATCCCCATGTGCGGGGCGCCCCCCGCGTGGGAGGCGCGGCCGATGTAGCGCACCGTCTTCACGAGGCAGCCGTTGTTGGAAGCGGCCACCCCCGCCTTCTTCATGTCGGGCTGTGACGTGGTGTGGATCATCATCGCCATGTCCACGTCGTCGAAGTGCCCGAGACGGAGCAGCTCGGGCTTGCCGCCCAGGAACTCGAGACGGCCCGCGCGCGCCTGTTGCACCCGCCACTCGACGTCACCATATTCTTCCGCGGGTACCGCGAAGAACACCACGCGGCCGGCCAGGTGCTCGAAGGCCCGCGCCTCGCAGAGGCCCATGGCGGCGCCCAGGAGCCCCGCGATCTGGGCATTGTGGCCGCAGGCGTGCGCGGCGCCGGTCTCCGGATCGGCGATCGGATGCCCCGCCACCACCAGGCCGTCCAGCTCGCCCAGCAGCGCGAAGGTCGGGCCGTCCTTGACGCCCGAGGCCTCGGCCCGCACTCCGGTGAGGGCGAGGCCGCTCCGCGGCTTCAGGCCGAGCTCGCTCAGAGTCTCCTCGGCGAGTCGCGCGGTCTTGAACTCCTTGAAGCCGAGCTCGGGCTGGCGGCGGATGCGCTCGCCCAGACCGATGATGCGCTCGCGGTTGCGATCGATCGCCTTGCACACCGAATCCTTGAGCTCTTTCTTAGTCGTCATTGGGCTTTTGCTCCGCTTTGAGGTTTGGCCTCTTCGCCCCGACGGGGCTCATCGGGGCGCCTGGGCTACCGTGCGAAACGCGCGGGGAGAAACGGGGTGATCGACTCGGGGGTTTCGCCGTCGACGATGCAGCGGGTCAGCAGCGCCGCGGTGATGGGCGCCATGAGGATGCCGTTGCGGTAGTGCGCGGTGGCCGCGAAGAGGCCGGCCACGTCGGGCCACGGGCCCAGCACCGGCTGGCCGTCGGGAACCCACGGGCGGAAGCCGCACCAGGAGCGGGTGACCGCGCGCCGGCCGATCTCGGGGACGAGCGCGACCGCGGCCGCGATGAGCGAGCCGAGGCCGTCGGCGGTGACCTCGCGCAGGAAGCCCGCGTGCTCCACGGTGGCGCCGATGAGGATCTCCCCCGAGGGCCGCGGCACGACGTAGATCTCGTCGCCGTGAAGGGCGCGGGTGATCAGCGGCGGGACATTGCTCACCGCCAGCATCTGCCCGCGTACCGGCGCCACCGGCAGCCGGAGACCCAC
>CAMLFJ010000011.1 GCA_946479205.1 uncultured bacterium
CCAGATCCTGGATCCGAGCCGCATCATCACGATCCCGATCCGCAACATCACGGCGCCTCCCGGCTGGCCCAAGGGGGAGCCGACCTCGACGTACACCTGGATCGACAAGACCTGGCCGCAGATGAAGGCCTAGGTCGCACGGACACTCCCCCTCATCCCGGCCGGTCTCCCTCGCGGGGGACGGGCCGCGGTGAGGGGGTTCGTGTGTTCACTCGTCTCCTCACGCTCGTCCTGCTCCTCCTCGTCGGCGCGTCGCCCGCGCGCGCCGGGCACGAGCTGCCGTTCTATCCCGGCTACTATCCGCAGGAGATCCGCATCGAAACCCTGTCCCCGGCCGCCGCGGTGCCGCTGCTCCGCAACGGCACGCTCCACGCATACATCGGCGGCGATCCCTTCGGCGGCGGCCGGCTCCCCGCCCACGTCACCGCGGTGGACTCGCTCGGCGGCTACCTGGTCGCGCGCTTCAACCCGGCGCCGTCCGACGCCCCGGCCCGCTGCGCCGCCGCCGCGCGTGCGGGCAAGAGCCTGGGCGGGGCGCGCACCGGCCACGTCGCGCATCCGTACGCGATCACGCCGTATCACGCCGACTACCTCGAGCACTGGGACCTCGCTCAGGCCGCGCGCCGTGCCGTCGAGACCACGCCCGCGGCCCCATCGTCCCGGCCGCCGGCGATCGAGGAGGTGGACCTCCAGGGCCTGCTTGCCCCCTACGCGATCGGCGCCGGCGGCACCTTCGCGCCGCCGTGGCTCAAGGAGGGATGGTTCCACGCCTACCTGCTCCAGGCGCCCGCGATCTCCGATCCCGCCGCCCGCCAGGCCGTCGAGGCGCTCTACCGGCGCCTGGTGACGTTCGCCTACGACGGCGCGGCGGAGCGGGCGGAGCTCGAGCGCCGCCTCGTCCAGCGGCTCGCCGCGGCCTGCGAGCGTCCGGTGCTCGGCTACACGGTGCGGCGCGAGCCGTTCAACTCGGAGTTCTCGCAGGGCATCGAGAACATCGGCTGGGATTCCCAGCGCGGC
Source organism: uncultured bacterium (assembly GCA_946479205.1). Next base: position 1,018 of record CAMLFJ010000011.1, read on the forward strand.
TTCAACTCCGAGATCTTCGTGCGTACCGCCAAGCTCAAGGACTTTCCGTGGAACGGCTGGCTGAAGGTCGGCGTGGCCGGCCGCGCCACCGCGGCCTGGAATCCGGTCGCCGGCTTCACCGACGCGCCCGGGCGGCTGCTCTGGGCCGCGGTCGGCGATCCCGGCCTGCTCCCGGCGCCCTACGCCGCCGGCTTCGTTCCCCACCGCGCGGTGCCCGCCCAGGTGGCGGTCGCGGGCCCGTCGGGCTTCGAGATCCCCGAGGATGCGCTGCTGCCGGAGCCGGGGACCGGGGCCCTCCTGCCGGTGGGCAAGGGGAAGACCGCGAAGGCCCGGGTGACCTATCGCCTGTGGGGATCCGCGGCCCACGACAACACGCGCGTCTCGGCGGCCGACGCGCTCTATCCCTACGTCTTCGCCGCGCGGTGGAGCGCCCGGCGCCCGCCGGGCAGCGCCGAGCACGATCCGGCGGTCGAGTCGGCCACCGAGACGGCGCGCGGAGCCCTTCTCGGCGTCCGGGTCGTGAAGGTGGACAGCGAGGTGCGGCGCTATAGCGACATCACGTTCACCTACGTGGTGCCGGTGATCGAGGTGTACCTCAACGCGGCCACCGCGGACACCGCGGAGCTGGCCTCGCTGGCCCCGCCCTGGAGCGCCACGCCCTGGCACGTGACGGTGCTGATGGAGGAAGCGGTCAAGCGGGGCGTCGGCGCCTTCTCCGCCGCGGAGGCGCGCCGCCGCGGGGTGCGCTGGCTCGACCTCGCGCGCGACCCGAAGACCCGCGAGGAGCTCGGCGCGATCCTCGAGCGGCTCGCCCGCCAGAACCACGTGCCGGAGGCGCTCAAGCGGCTGGTGGCGGCCGACGAGGCGCAGGCCCGCTGGGCCGCCCTGCGCCAGTTCGCCCAGCGCCGGGGGCACTACCTGGTCACGAACGGGCCGTACCAGCTCGAGAAGTGGAGCGACGCGGCGGTGGTCCTCGGCGTCTTCCGGGACATGAACAACCCGCTCGGCGTCGGGAGCTACGACCGCTTTGCCATCCCCCGGCGTGCCTACGTTGCGCGCATCACCGCGCGCGGCGACCGGCTGGAGATCGCGCCGGAGATCGAGCGGCTCGAGAAGTTCCTCCGGGAGTACCGGCTGGTCCGCGAGCCGCTCGGCTCCCGGGGCGAGGAGGAGCGGCCCGACCTGCCCGCCTGCCGCTACGTGATCCTGGCCTCCGACGGGACGGTGGCCGCCGCCGGGGTGTCCCGCGAGGTGCAGGCCCAGCGCCTGGTGGTCGACCTCAAGGGCCGGCTCAAGCCGGGCGCCTACACGGCCCTCGTGGCGCTGGCCCTGGGCGACAACCTGGTCGACCCGGAGGTGGCCACCACGCAGTTCCGGGTTGATGCCGCCCCATGAACTGAGGCATCGTATCGGCCCATGGACACCCTGGTCGTCCACGTCCTCAACGCGCTCCTCTACGCGTCGGTGATGTTCCTGATCGCGGGCGGGTTGAGCCTCATCTACGGGGTCATGCGCATCGTCAACCTCGCGCACGGCAACCTCTACGCCTTCGGCGCCTACGTCACCGCGTGGGCGGTGGGCCGCGCGCTCGGCACCGCCACCGAGGCGAGCGTCTGGATGTACGCGCTCCTGCCGGTCGGCGCGCTCGCCGCCGCGGGGCTGGGCGCGCTGCTCGAGCCCACCCTGCTGCGGCCGCTCTATCGCCGCGCGGAGGAGTACCAGCTCCTCATCACCTTCGGCCTGCTGCTGATCCTGGAAGACCTCATGCGGCTCATCTGGGGTCCCTATCCGCTGCAGGCGAGCGCGCTCTACGAGGGCCTCGGCAGCCTCACCTTCGGCGAGTCCATCTACCCGACCTACAACCTGGTGGTGATCGTCATCGGCGGCGTCGCGGCGGCCGGGCTGTGGGCCTTCGTCTACCGCACCCAGTTCGGGGTGGTGCTGCGCGCGACCTCCCAGAACATGCGGATGGCCTCCGCGCTCGGGGTCAACGTCAACCGGGTCTACGTGCAGGCCTTCACCCTCGGCTGCTTCATGGCGGGTCTCGGCGGCTCGGTGATCGTGCCCCAGCAGGGCGCGGTGCTCGGCATGGGGGTGGACGCGCTGATCCTCGCGTTCGTGGTCGTCGTCATCGGCGGCCTCGGCAGCCTCGAGGGCGCGCTGATCGGCGCCCTCATGGTGGGCTTCGTGCGCGAGGCCGGCATCACGTTCTTCCCGGAGATCGAGCTGGCCGTGCTCTACCTGATGGCGGCGGGGGTGCTCATGATCCGGCCCGCGGGCATCCTGGGCCGCGCATGAAGGCGACCGCATGAAGGCCATGACGGGGCCGCCGCGCCGCGTGCTCGCGTGGTCGGCCCCCGTGCTCCTCGCCCTGATCGCGCTGCCGTTCGTGGTGCCGCCGTACCAGACCGTGCTGCTCACCTACGGTCTCGTCTTCGCGATCGCCGCGCTCGGTTTCAACCTGCTGCTGGGCTACACCGGGCTCCTGTCCTTCGGCCACTCCGCCTACTTCGGGGTGGGGGCCTACGCGGTGGCCTTCACCGTCAAGTACGTCAAGCTCGAGTCCATGGAGGCCTTTCTCCTGAGCGGCATCCTGGCCTCGGGGGCGGTGGCCGCGCTCTTCGGGCTGCTCTGCGTCCGCTACACCAAGATCTTCTTCGGTATCCTCACGATGGCGCTCTCGCAGGTGCTGTGGAGCCTCGCATTCAAGTTCTTCTGGGTCACCGGGGGCAGCGACGGCCTCCGCGTGCCCACTCCGACCCTCCTCGGCGGGTTCGTGCGGGCGGGCAGCGACAAGTTCGAGTTTCTGTCGCACCGCTACTACTTCTACGTCCTCGCGGTCTTCGTGGTCTGCACGGCCCTCATGTGGGTCATCGTGCACTCGCCCTTCGGCAAGGCGCTCCAGGCGATCCGCGACAACGAGACGCGCGCCGAGTTCGTGGGCGTGCAGGTGTGGCACTACCGCTGGGTGGCCTTCCTGATCTCCGGGATCTTCACCGGGCTCGCGGGCGCGCTGTGGGTGCCGCTCAACGGGCTCACCACCCCCGACATCCTGCACTGGACCTTCTCGGGCAAGATGGTCTTCTTCACGGTGCTGGGCGGCTTCCAGACCTTCTTCGGCCCGATCGTCGGCGCGATCATCTTCAACTACCTCGAGACCTACGCGGTGGGCCACACCGTGTACTGGCAGATGGTGCTGGGCATCGTGCTGGTGGTGCTGGTGCTCGCCCTCCCCTCCGGGATCGTGGGCACCGTGCGGCGCTTCGCGGTGCGCCCGGTCAAGGCGGCCTGAGCGTGGACATCCTCAAGACCACCCAGCTCTGCAAGTCCTTCGGGGAGACCCACGCGGTGGACCACGTGGATTTCACGGTGACCGCGGGCGAGGTGCTGGCCCTCATCGGCTCCAACGGGGCGGGCAAGACGACCCTGATCAACCTGATCAGCGGCCTCATCCCGCCCGACTCCGGGCGCATCGAGTTCCAGGGCGCGGACATCACGCGCGCCTCCATCCACCACAAGATCGAGCTCGGCATCGCGCGGAGCTTCCAGCTCGTCAATCTGTTCGACCAGCTCAGCGTGCACGACAACGTGACCCTCGCGATCTTCTCCCGCGAGGGCCGCACGCGCCGGCTGCTCTCGCTCGCGGCCGCCGACACCACGGTGCGGGACGAGGCGGTGGCGGTGCTGAAGCAGTTCGGGCTCGACGGCCGCACCGGCTCGCCCGCGGGCGGCCTGTCCCAGGGCGAGCGCAAGCTGCTCGACGTGGCGGTCGCCTACGCGCTCCGGCCCAAGCTCCTCTTCCTGGACGAGCCGACCAGCGGGGTCAGCACCCGCGAGAAGGCGCCGATCATGGACATCATCACCGCGGTGGTCCGCTCGGGCGGCATCACCGCGGTCATCGTCGAGCACGACATGGACGTGGTCTTCACGTACTGTCCCCGGATCGTGGCCATGCATCAGGGGGCCATCCTGGCCGACGGGACCCCGGACCACATCCGGAACCATCCTCAAGTGACGGCCAACCTGCTCGGCGCCCAGACCGCCTGACCCATGCTCGCGATCGAGGGGCTGAACGTCTTCCGCGGACCCGCCCAGGTCCTGCGCAGCCTTTCGCTGGCCGTCGGCGATCGCGAGTCGGTGTGTCTGGTCGGGCGCAACGGCGCGGGCAAGACGACCACCATCGACGGCATCATGGGCCTGCTGCCGGTGCGCAGCGGCCGGGTCGCCCTCGGGGGCCGCGACATCACCAAGCTGCCCACCCACAAGCGCGCGCTCGCGGGGATCGGCTACTCGCCGGAGGACGCGGGGATCTTCCCCGATCTGACGGTCGCCGAGAACTTCCGCATCAGCCAGTCGCTCGCGCGGGCGGCCGGGAAGGGGGGCGCGGTCATCGCGGGCAACGGGATCGACGAGCGCGTCCTCAGCCTCTTCCCCGAGATCGCCGACTTCACGGGCCGGCGGGGGCTCTTCCTCTCGGGCGGCCAGAAGAAGATGGTGGCGATCGGGCGGGCGATGACCCTCTCGCCGTCCATCCTCCTGCTCGACGAGCCCTTCGAGGGCCTGGCCCCGGTGGTGGTGAGCCGGTTCATCGACGCGGTGAAGCGGATCAAGGCCATGGGGATCTCGCTCCTGATCGCCGAGTCCAATCTCATGACCGCGTCCCGGGTGGCCGATCGGCTGTATGCTATCGACCGCGGTGAGATCATCTTTGAAGGAGAGCCCAGGCGTGCCTTCGAGAACCCCGACGTCATGAAGACCCTGCGCGGCTGATGCGATGCTGGCCTTCCTGACTCCCACCCCGACTCCCGCCCGGGCCGCCGCGATCCTCCGGCGGGTCTTCGGGAGCCTGCCCGCCTCGTTCGCCTTCCGGCTCTGGGACGGCCAGGAGGTGCGCTTCGGCCCGGACCGGCCCGAGTGCATCGCGGTCATCAAGAGCCCGGAAACGTTCCTCTCGCTGATCCGCGATCCCTCGCCGTACAATTTCGCCGAGGCCTACGTGCAGAGCCGGCTCGATCTGGAAGGCGATCTGTTCGGGGCGATGGACGTGGCCAACGTGGTCGAGAACCTGAAGGTGACGCCGCTCCAGAAGCTGTCGATCCTGCTCTCGCTGTGGAGGCGGTGATGGGCTACGACGCGATCGTGGTCGGGGGCGGGCCGGGCGGGAGCACCGCGGCGTGGCGGCTGGCCCTGGCGGGCCTGCGTCCCCTCGTGCTCGACGCGGCGGTCTTCCCGCGGGTGAAGATCTGCGCGGGCTGGGTAACCCCGGAAGCCCTCGTCGACCTCGAGGTGGAGCCCGACAAGTACCCGCTGACCATCCAGCCATTCGACCAGTGCGTGCTGGAATTCGCGGGGGCCCGGCACGAGACGGGCTGGCGGCGGCCCACCAGCTACGGCATCATCCGGCGCGAGTTCGATCACTATCTGCTCGAGCGCGCCGCCGCCGCCGGCGCGGACGTGCGGTGGGGGATCCGGGTCACCGACGTCGCCGAGCAGGCCGACCGGGTGCGGGTCGAGACCGATCGGGGCGTCTTCGAGGCGCCGGTGGTGATCGGCGCGGGCGGCCATCGCTGCCCGGTGGCGCGGGCGCTCGGCCAGGTCTCCGGGCGCGAGGAGGTCGTGGTGGCCCAGGAGAGCGAGACGCGGCTGCCGCTGGAGTGGGTCAGGCACCTCGAGCCGTTCATGCACGCGCCCGAGCTCTACCTCGAGCCCGACCTGCGCGGCTACGGCTGGTACTTCCCGAAGCGCGACTTCATCAATATCGGGGTGGGGTGCACCCAGGGCGGAGACGGCAGCCTGCCCCGGCGGCGCGACGCGCTGATGGCGAGCCTGCGCGCGTCGGGCCGGCTGCCGGAGGGGATCCCGCTCGAGCCGTTCAAGGGGCACGCGTACGTGGTGCGGCGGCAGGCGCCGCGGCGCCTGTCCGGCCGCCGCTTCTGCCTGATCGGCGACGCGGCCGGCCTCGCGCGCGACCTGTCGGGCGAGGGGATCGGGCCCGCCATCCGGAGCGGCCGGCTGGCCGCGGAGGCGGTGACGGCCCTGATCCGCGAGGGCACGCCGCTCGACGGGTACGCGCGGCAGATCGTGGCGCGCTACGGTCCCGGCGAGATCGGCTGGCTTCGCCGGAAGCTCGCGAATTTCCCGGACGCGCTGGCCCGGGTGGGGGTGCGGGTGGTCCTCGGCTCGGAGGCGGCGCGACGTCGCATCGTGTTCGATTCCATCTTCGGCATGCGGGAGGTGGCGCCATGACACAGGCTCGGTCCAAGGAGCACGACGCCCGATCGATCGCGCATCACTACGACGTCTCGAACGACTTCTACGCGCTGTTCCTGGACCCGCTGATGGTCTACACCTGCGCGTACTATCGCGAGCCCGACGGCAAGCTCGAGCAGGCGCAGGAGGACAAGCTCGATCTGGTCTGCCGCAAGCTGCGCCTGCAGCCGGGGGAGCGGGTGCTCGACATCGGCTGCGGCTGGGGCGGCTTCAGCATCTGGGCCGCCCAGCACTACGGCGTCCAGGCCCACGGGGTCACGCTCTCGAAGGCGCAGGCCGAATGGGCGGCCGCGCGGATCAAGCGGGAGGGGCTCGAGGGGCGGTGCCTGGTCGAGTACCGTGACGTGCGCGACCTTCCCGCGGACGCGCGCTACGACAAGATCGCGGCGATCGGGGTGATCGAGCACGTGGGCATCCCGAACTATCCGGCGTTCTTCGGGCGGGTGAAGGAGATGCTGGTGGACGGAGGCCTCTACCTCAACCACGGCATCCACCACGAGTTCCACTGGAAGCGCACCAGCCAGACCGATTTCCTGTACCGCTACGTCTTCCCCAACGGCGATCTCTCCGGCGTGACCGAGACGCTCACCGAGATGGAGCGGGCGGGCTGGGAGCTGCTGGATCTGGAGAACCTGCGGCCGCACTACGCGCGCACGTGCCGGGAGTGGGCGGAGCGGCTCAAGGCCCGCGCGGACGAGGCGCGCGCGATCGTGGGCGAGCAGGTGTACCGCACCTGGCTGCTCTATCTCACGTGCTCGTCGGTCGCGTTCGCGGGCGGCTCGATCGGCCTCTACCAGGTGCTGATGCAGAAGCAGTGGGACCGGGCGCGCGGGACCGTGCTGACCACCCGCGAGGGAATCTACGCGGGCTGGTAGCGCCGGAGGCTGACGCCCTTCAAGCGCTCCATCGTCACGCTCGCGCTCGCCACGGCTCCCCCTCGGTCCCGGCGAAAGTGGAAGACGTGCCGGTACGCGATGCCGGGCGCGGCGGGCCGGACGAGGAACACGTCCGGCGCGATGGGCTCCATGGGGAAGACGCGGCCGTGGTTCCATCCCGGTCCGTACGCGATCAAGAGCCTCCCGGATTCGACCCGGATCGAGTGCCGGCTCGCGATCTCCGCGCTCTCGTATCGCCCCTCGAAGCCGCCGAGCGCCGCGGGCGCGTAGGCCGGAGGGCTGGATTTTCGGAGGGTGATGCGCTGGCCGCCCAGGTTCAGCCGACCCGTGACGTCCCGGTCACTCGGGCCGAATTCCATCCGGAGCTCCACCGGGACGGTCGCCTGGTAGTCCTCACCGTCCCGGAACACGCCGTCGCCCTCCGGATAGAGGAAGAACGGATCGCCGAGCGTGTCGCCGACGAGGACGCCGCCCTCGACCCGGAGCGTCACCCACTCGTCCGTCTCGGAGTCGACGTAGACGCCGGGCACCGCCGCGAGCTGGGCGGCGGTCGGGCCGTTCTTCGCGAGACGCGGATCGGCGTCACGGCCCGGGTACGGTCTCGGGAAGCGCTCCCCGATCGCCTCGTCCATGATCGCCGCCGCCAGCGCGGCCGGGCGCGTGTCCTCGCGGTTCGACAGGATCACGACCCCGAGGTCCCGCTCGGGAACGTAGGCGATGTGGGCCTTGTAGCCCGGCTGACTCCCGGTATGGCAGAGCACGGTCAGGCCGCGATAGCGCCGGATCGCCAGGCCGAGCCCGTAGTACAGCGGCGTGCCGTCGCGCACCCGCGTCCGCTCCGCCATGCGCGCCGTCACCTCCACCCCGCCGATCGAGCCCGACCGGAGCGCGAGCAGCCAGCGCGTCAGATCGTCGAGCGTGGTGGTGAGCGGGTCGGCGGCGATGCCGAGGAGATCCCGGGCGCGCGACCAGCCGCCCGCTCCATCGGCCACGTAGGGTAGGGCGAGATCCGGCCACGCGGTGCCGTCGTGAGGACGCGCGCCGGTGCGGGTGAGGCCCAGCGGCTCGTAGAGCGCGCCGCGACGGAACGATTCGGCGGGCGTGCCGCCCACGCGGGTGATGACCTCGTCGAGCAGGAGCGCGTTGACGTTGGCATACATGTACTGGACGCCGGGAGGCGCGCTGACCGCGGTCTGGCGACCGGCCAGGCCGAGCAGGGTGTCGCGGTCGGAGGGCGACGAGCGCCAGACGCCACGGAGTCGCTCGAGCTCGAGGACGTCTCTCAGGCCGCTCGTCATCGACAGGAGGTGCCGGATCGTCACCGGACCATTCCGGGAGATCTCGGCGGGGAGCTCGGGCAGGTGCCGGCGCACGTCGTCGTCGAGCCGGAGCGCGCCCCTCGCGGCGAGCATGAGGATCGCGGCGGCCATGAACGTCTTCGACACCGAGACGATGTGGAAGCGGGTGTCCGGGCCGATCGGGACCCGCGACGGGAGGCTGGCCAGGCCGACGCACCGCCGCGCGACGACGTCCCCGTCGCGGATCACCGCGGCGGCGAGGCCCGGCTCGTCGGCCCGGTCCTCCACGAGGGCGAGCAGCGGTCCGGGATCCCCGATGGGCACTTCAATGGACACTTCCGGGGAAGCCTTAGCCGCGCGCCAGGGCCCGCTCGATCTCGTCCAGGTGCTCCCGCCGATGCTCGGCGCGCAGCACGCTGATCGGACTGCCCGCGGCCTGGTTCGCGGCGAGCGCGTCGTCACTGAGGGCGGCGACGCGCTGATCCGCGGCGACCGCCGCCTCGACGGCCAGGCGGGCGGCGACCCGCGGCGGCAGCCCCAGGCAGAGCGGCTTGCCCGCGTCGTTGATCCAGTCCACCGCGTTCTCGCTGAAGGTGGACGGGGGGGTCCCGCGCCCGTCGGCGCCCCAGGCCTCCAGCAGGGTCACGATGCGGTAGTCCCAGAACGCCAGGTGGGCGAGCACGCCGGCCACCGTCCACCCGGCCTCCAGGGGATGCGACAGCTCTCGCTCGCCGAGCCGGCTCACGAGCGCCTCGAGCCGCGCGAGCTGCGTCTGGTTCAGGGACACGTACGATCGATCGGTCGCCATGGGCTCCTCCTCGTGATCGGACATCTTACCCTGTGACCCCGCCCGGGGCGGCCCGTGAAACCGCGACCCGTTGCCGCTCCCGCCCGTTCATGCTACACACGCGGGAGCGATGGACGTCCTCGCCGCGCACGCCGCCCGGCATCCCGAGAAGCCGGCCCTCCTCGAAGGCGAGCGCGCCTGGAGCTGGGCCGAGCTCATCGCCCGGCGCAACCGCCTGGGCCACGGCCTGATCGGCCTGGGGCTGCCGCCCGGCGGCCACGTCATCGTCTACGCGGAGAACTCGATCGAGCACTACCTGGCCGGGTCGGCCGCGCGCGCGGCCGGGCTGATCCCGGCCCCGATGAATCATCGCCTCGTGGCCGAGGAGGTGCTGTACATCCTCGATCACTCCGACGCGCTCGCGGTGCTGGTGAGCGACCGCTTCCTGCCCATGGTCGAGAGCGTCCGCGCCCGGGCCGGGAAGGTGCGGTGGTGGATCCTGCTTGGATCCGAGCGGCGGCCCTGGGCCGTACACCTGGATGACGTCCTCGCCGCGGGCCGGCCCGATCCGGTGGAGGCCCGGGTGGGTGACGGCGTCGGCGCGTCCATCATCTATACCGGCGGGACGACCGGGAAGCCGAAGGGAGCCCTGCGGCGCGGGATCAACGTGAACGACCTCACGGACACGCTGCGGGCCCTGGACCTGCTCGACCCGGCCCACGTGCACCTGGTGGCCGGGCCCATGTACCACTCGGCGCCGGGCGGCTTCGCGCTCTACACGCACGTGGTCGGGGGCACCGTGGTCATCATGCCGAAGTTCGATCCCGAGCAGGCCCTGGCCCAGATCGAGCGGCACCGGTGCACGAGCACCTTCATGGCCCCGACGCTGCTCAAGCGGATCGTGGACCTGCCCGCCGCGGTCCGGGCGCGCTACGACGTGTCCTCGATGCGCGCCATCATCGTGGCGGCGGCGCCGTGCCCGATGCGCGTGAAGGAGGGCGTGCTGGCCCACTTCGGCCCCGCCCTCTACGAGTTCTACGGCTCGAGCGAGCTCGGGGTGAACACGGTGCTGCGCCCGGAGGACGTGCTGCGCAAGCCGGGCTCGTGCGGGCGGGCCGCGCCGGGCAAGGAGATCGCGCTGCTGGACGACGACGGCCGCCCGGTGCCCGCCGGGGAGCCCGGTGAGCTCTACGTGCGTCGGTTTCCCGGCATCCTCGACGAGTACTACCGCGACGCGGAGGCGACCGAGAAGATGCGCCGCGGCGACTGGTACACGGTGGGCGACGTGGCCTACGTGGACGCGGACGGCTTCTACTACATCTGCGACCGCAAGCGCGACATGATCATCTCGGCGGGCGTCAACATCTACCCGGCCGAGATCGAGGACGTGCTGCACCGCCACCCCAAGGTGCTCGACGCCGCGGTGTTCGGGGTGCCCGACGAGGAGTGGGGGGAGCGGGTGCACGCCGCGCTCCACGTGCGCGACGGCGAGACGCTCACCGGCGAGGAGATCACCGCGTTCTGCCGGGACCACATGGCGGGCTACAAGGTGCCCCGCGAGGTCTCCTTCCACGACGTCTTCCCGCGCGACGCGGCGGGCAAGCTGCTCAAGCGCCAGCTCCGCGAGCCCTACTGGGCCGGACGCGCCGCGCGGATCTGAGGCCCATGCGCATCCGGCTGACCGCCAAGATCACGGTCCTGATCATCCTGGTGCTGATCATCGGGTTCGGGGTCGCGACCGTCCTCACCATCAAGCGGGAGAGCGAGCTGCTCGTCGAGCAGAACAAGATGGCGGCGCGGCAGCTCATCGGCACGCTGGTCTCGAGCATCGAGACCGCCATGCTCTCCGAGCGTCCCGACATCACCCGCGGCCTCATCGACGACCTGCGCAATTCAAAGTTGGTCCAGGGCCTTGTCGTCTACCGGAGAAATGGCGTGGAGGCTTTCACGGACCTCGCCACCCTCCGGGAAGTCTCGAAGGAAGCCGAGCTCTCCAAGGACGTCATGGCCTCGATCGAGAAGATGCGCCGCGAGCCGGGGCGGACGATGGCGGGGCCGCTCTTCACCCGGGCGCTCGAGACGCTCCAGACCCAGGAGGCGCTCGAGTCGCGCGACGGTAACGCGGTGTTCACGGTGTACCAGCCGATCCCCAACCAGGAGCGCTGCCAGGGCTGCCACGGGTCGGACCACAAGGTGCGCGCGGTCATCCAGGCCGCCACCTCCATGGAGCCGGTGATGGCCGAGGTGCGCATGCAGCGCAACCGGCAGATCATGATCGGCCTCCTGACCATCGTGGTCGCGGCGGGGGTGCTGGCGGTGGCCATGCGCTACGTGGTGGTGCGGCCGATCCACGAGCTGGCCGCGGTGGCCCGGCGCATCGGCGGGGGCGACTTCGCGGTCCGGGCCCGCGCGGGCACCGGCGACGAGGTGGCCGAGCTGGGCTCGGCGCTCAACGACATGACCGGGCACCTCGCGCGCTCCCGACAGGACCTGGACGCGCGCAATACCGAGCTGGCCACCGCGCTCGAGAGCCTGCAGGCCTCGCGGCAGCGCCTCGAGGTGCTCGAGCAGCTCAAGGGCGAGCTCTCGAAGTTCGTGCCCGACGCGGTCAAGGAGCTGCTCGAGCGGGACCCCAGCGCGACCGCGCTGGAGAAGCGCAACGAGGAGGTCTCGGTGCTCTTCCTCGACATCGCGGGCTACACCCGGCTCTCCGAGCAGCTCGAGGCCAAGCGCCTGAACCAGCTCGTCCAGACCTACTTCTCGAGCTTCCTCGAGATCATCCGCCGGCAGCACGGCGACGTGAACGAGACCGCGGGCGACGGGCTCATGGTGATCTTCCAGAAGCAGCCGCGGGGTCCCGGCGGGGGCGACGAGGATCACGCCCTGAACGCGACGCGGGCCGCCTTCGCGATCCGCCAGAGGACGGCCGCGCTGAACGAGGAGTACGGCGGGGTGTTCCCGGCGGTGGCGCTGCACATGGGGATCAATACCGGCCAGGCGCTGGTGGGCGCGACCAAGCTGAGCGGGGCCGCGTCCGAGCGCTGGACCTTCACCGCCACCGGACCCACCACCAACATCGCGGCGCGGTTCGCGGGGGCCGCGGAGGGCGGGGACATCGTGGTCGGCCAGGTGACCGCCGACCGCATCGCCGGGCTCTTCGTGCTGGAATCCCTCGGCGAGCGCAGCTTCAAGAACGTCTCGCAGCCGCTCCCGATCTACCGCGTGATCCCGCCCGGCGTGTACAGCAAGGTCACCTGAGCGCCGCTCGGGTGACCTCGCCGGCTACATCCCGCCGCCGCCGCCCTTCCAGTCGAACGAGGTCACGGTGACCCGGTAGGATGCGCCGGGCACCTTGAGCGCCACCTCGAAGTAGACGCGATCGTTGAACTGGACCACACCCTGCACGAAGCCGATCGTCCTCGCGATCACGGTGCCGGACGCGTCGAGTGTTTCCACCAGCAGATGGACGTCGGTGGCCGGCCGGCCGTAGTCGTTGTAGAGGTAGCCCTGGATCACCGGCTTGCCGCTGCGCTTCGTTCCGGCCTCCCAGTCGAGGCGGAGCCGGGAATCGATTCCCTGCGGAGTCGGGACCGCCACCGCGGGCGCGGGCACCACCGTCGGCCCCAGGGCCAGGACCGCCGCCGTCATCAGCACCAGAGCCTTGATCGTCTTCATGGATGATCGCCTCCCGCCCCCTATGATGCCCCGGGGCCGGCCCGGGATGCGGACGATTCAGCGCCGGCCGCTCGCCATGAGCCGGGCCTCGGGCAGGGTCCGCAGCCGTGCCATGGCGGCCACTCCCAGGGCCGGTCCGACCGCGAGCATGGCGAAGGCCCAGCGCCAGCCGGCCCAGGCGACCACCGGGGGGATCAGCCAGATCGAGACCATGGTCAGCGCGAAGCCGAGGCAGGTCTGGGAGGTGAGCGCGGTGCCCACGTAGGCCGCGGGCGCCAGCTCGGTCACCGCGGTGGAGAACTGGGCCGAGTCCGCGATCACCGTGACCCCCCAGACCACCGCCACCAGCAGGGTCACGAGCGGCGGGCCGCCGAAGGTGAGGCCGATCAGGACGGCGCACAGGCCGGAGATCGCCATGGCCGCCATGGTCAGCGTGGTGCGCCCCCAGCGGTCGGCGAGCGCGCCGCCCGCCCAGGCGCCGAGGCCGCCGGCCAGCCCCGCGCAGGCGAAGGTGGCCGCGCTCGCGTTGAGCCCCGCGTAGCTTCCGCCGCCGCGGACCTCGAGGCTCGCGGCCAGGAAGGTGGCCAGCCAGGCCCACATCGCGTAGAGCTCCCACATGTGGCCGAAGTAGCCGAAGCAGGCCAGCCGCGGGCCCCGCTCGCGGAGCACCGCGGTGGCCATGCGCAGGTCGAAGCGGGCGGGCGGAAAGCGATGCGGGCCCTCGGTGACCAGCGTGATCGCGAGGGCGCCCAGCCCCGCGAGGAGCGAGGCGGCGAGCAGGGTGTGGCGCCAGGGCAGATCGGTGAAGCCGCGGATGAGGTGCGGCGCGGCCGAGCCCACCGTGAGCGCGGCCACCAGGAGCCCGATCGCGAGGCCGCGGCCCTCCCGGAACCAGGTGGCCGCGATCTTCATCGCGGGCGGATAGGTGCCGGCCAGGCAGACGCCGGTCAGGAAGCGCAGGACGAGCGCGGGGCCGAGATGCTCCACCCAGAGCGCCAGCACCGCGTTCGCGATCGCGCCGGCCAGCGCTCCCCCCATCATGAGCGCGCGGGCGGGGAGGACGTCCGGCAGGTTGGTGAGCGCGGCGGCGAGGGTGCCGACGATGAAGCCGGCCTGCACCGCGATGGTCAGGCCCGCGCGGCCGCCGTCCCCCAGGGCCCACTCGCGGGAGAGCGCGGGCAGCACCGCGGAGGCGCTGAACCAGAGCGAGAGGGCCAGCAGCTCGGCCAGCGACAGCAGGCCGAGCGCCCTCCAGCGAGCCGATGCGCGGTCCATGATCCGTGCATCTAAGCACAAGTCCGCAAGACCTGCGTGTGTTGACTGAGTTTGGGTGATCGTCTAGCATCATCGAGAGGCGCGCTGGGAGCGCGCGCGCTGGCTCGCGCCATTCGACTCGACGACGAGAGGATTCCATGGCCGATTCGCCGATGACGCTATCGGAACATCTCTCGACCCAGCAAGCCGCCCTCTCGACCGAGCACGCCCGGAACGTGGCCGCGGTCCTGGGCCGCCTCGGCCGCGTGGCCGCCGTCATCGCCCAGGAGCTGGCTCACGCCGCCCTTCGCGACCAGCTCGGCTACGTCGGCGGTGCCAACGCGACCGGCGACCAGGTCAAGAAGCTCGACGTGTGGGGCCACGAGACGATGGTGAGCGCGCTCCGCGAGACGGGGGCCTGCGCGGCGCTCGTGTCGGAGGAAGCCGCCGACCCCGTCGAGATGCAGGCGGGCGGCACGCACGCCCTCGTGGTCTGCGCGGATCCGGTGGACGGCTCCTCGAACCTCGACGTCAACGGCTCGGTGGGCACGATCTTCTCGCTCAAGCCGTCCAGAGGAAAGAGTCCGGCGGGTCCCGCCGCGCTCGGTGCCGGGACCGATCAGATCGCGGCGGGCTACGTGATGTACGGCCCGGCCACGACCCTCGTCTACACGGTCGGGCGCGGCACGCACGGGTTCACGCTGGCCCCCGAGACCGGCGAGTTCCTGCTCACGCACCCCGATATCCGCATCCCGAAGCGCGGGAAGACCTACGGCATCAACGAGGGCAACGTGAACGCGTGGCATCCCGGCCAGCGCGCCTTCGTGGAATACCTGAAGACGAAGGACAAGGCGAGCGGCCGGCCCTACTCGCTCCGCTACTCGGGCGCGATGGTGGCCGACGTGCACCGCACGCTGCTGGACGGCGGGCTCTTCATGTATCCCGCCGACTGGAGCGATCCGGCCAAGCCCAAGCCCAAGCTGCGGCTGCTCTACGAGGTCGCGCCGATGGGCCTGCTCGTCGAGCAGGCGGGCGGGCGCGCGAGCACCGGCTTCGAGCGCGTGCTGGATGTCGTGGCCACCGAGTATCACCAGCGAGCGGCCGTCATCCTCGGCAGCCCCGAGGACGTGGCGATGGCCGACGAGTTCTACCGCAGGTAACCTGCGAGCCAGGAAAGGAGCGGTCACGCCATGGAATCGCGAGTGAAGGAGATCCTGAGCTGGTACAGCAGCGACAGCCCGGGCACGCGCACCAACATCGCCCGCCTGCTGAATCACGGGCGGCTCGCCGGCACCGGAAAGCTGGTCATCCTGCCGGTGGACCAGGGCTTCGAGCACGGCCCCGCGCGCAGCTTCGCGGTGAATCCGGCCGGCTACGACCCGTCGTATCACTTCCAGCTCGCGATCGACGCCGGCTGCAACGCCTACGCGGCGCCGCTCGGCTTCCTGGAGGCGGGGGCCGCCGAGTTCGCGGGCGAGGTGCCGCTGATTCTCAAAATGAACAACCACGACGTGCTCCACGACGAGAAGGATCCGCTCTCCGCGGTGACCGGCTCGGTGAAGGACGCGCTCCGGCTCGGCTGCGTGGCGGTGGGCTTCACGATCTACCCGGGCTCCTCCCAGGCCCAGATCATGTACCAGCAATGCCGCGAGATGATCCAGGAGGCCAAGGCCAGCGGTCTCGCCGCGGTGGTGTGGTCGTACCCGCGAGGGACTGACGTGAGCAAGGCGGGCGAGACGGGGCTGGACGTGGTGGCCTACGCGGCCCAGATCGCGGCCCAGCTCG
>CAMLFJ010000012.1 GCA_946479205.1 uncultured bacterium
CCGCGCGCGTGGTCGGGCGGAGCGGCGCGGGCACGGTCAACGAGTGCTGCCAGCTCGGCCTGGCCGCCCTCTACGTCCCGCTGCCCGGGACCAGCGGAGACGAGCAGACAGCCAACGCACGCCTCGTGGAGGCGGCGGGAGGCGCCGTGGTCTTCCCGCAGGTCTCGCTCACGCCTGACGGCCTTGTAGAGGCCGTAACGCGCCTTCTGGCGGACCGGACGGCCCTCGTCACCATGGGTGAGCGGGCCCGGAGCCTCGCGGTGCCCGACGCGGCCGATCGCATCGCGCGGGTGCTCTTCGAGGTGGCGGGCGCGGGGGCCTCCGCGAGCCGATGATCGCCTGGCTAGTACTGCTCCAGACCTCGCTCACCATCGCGGTGGCCGGGCCGGCCACCTCGGCGGAGTACTTGCCGCTCCATGTGGCCCAGGCCGAGGGATTCTTCACCGCGCAGCAGCTCTCGGTGACGCTCCGATCCACACGCTCGGACGCGACCGCCGCCGAGATGCTGGCCAGCGGGCAGGCGCAGCTCGCGGCGACCTCGCTCGACACCGCGCTGCGGCTCGGCGGGACCGACGGCGTGCCGCGGCTCATCTGGGCCCTGACCGCCGCGCCGCCCGTCGCCCTGCTCGTCGCCCCCGGCCGGGCCGACACCATCCGCGCGGTGGCCGATCTCGTCGGGCAGACCATCGCGATCCCGGCGCCCGGCACCGCGGAGGATCAGGCGCTCGGCCTGCTCCTCGCGCGGGCGGGCGTGGCCGTGCACCGGGTGAAGATGCTGAGCCTGGGCGAGCGGGGCGTCGTGCGGGCGCTCGAAGGCGGCGAGGTGGCCGCCGGCGTTCTGGGAGAGCCGCACGTGAGCCGGCTCGTCGAGGGCGACAAGGCGGCGATCGTGGTGGACCTGCGCACCACCAAGGGCGCGGAGGCGGCGCTCGGCGGCCCGACGGTGGGCGCGGCGCTCTTCGCGAAGGCCGGTGCCGAGCCGCCGGCCGCCACGGTCCGGGCGCTGCGGGCCGCGCTCCAGGCGGCGGTGGCCCGGACGATCTCGGCCGAGCCGGACGCGCTCCGGGCGACGCTGCCGGCCTCGGTGGTCGGCGCGCCGGCCGACTTCGCCCTGCGCCTGCGAGGCGCCCGCGAGCTCTTCCTGGCCGACGGGCGGGTCCCGGTGGAGACGCTCGAGCACAGCCTCGAGCTCATCCGGGCCCGCGCGCCGCTCCCCGTCAAGGTGAAGCTGCCCCGGAAGCCGGCCGGCCTCCTGGTCGAGTAGGCGCGCCGCCTAGAGGAGCCCGCGTCGCTCGAGCAGGGCGCGCGTGGTGCTGAGCGGCAGGCCGATCACGTTGGTGAGGCAGCCGTCCACGGCCGCCACCAGCCGCCCGCCGAGCCCCTGCACCGCGTAGCCGCCCGCCTTGTCCAGCGGCTCGCCGGTGGCCACGTAGCCCTCGATCTCGGCATCGGTGTATTCCGCCATCCGCACCCGGCTCGTCACCGCCGTCGTCTCCCGGTGTGGCGTCGAGCCCGGCGGGCCGAGCTCCACGACGGCCAGCCCGGTTATGACCTCGTGCTGGCGGCCCCGGAGGTCGCGGAGCATCCGGACCGCGTCGGCGGCATCCCGCGGCTTGCCGAGCAGGCGTCCGTCCAGGACCACCTCGGTGTCGGCCCCGAGCACCACCGCCGGCCCCGCTTCGGCGCCGAGGTCGGCGGTGACGGCCAGGGCCTTGGCGAGCGCGACCGCGGCGATGGCCTGGGCGGGCGGGACGGGCGGATGCTCTTCGGGGATGTGGCTGGCCAGAACCTCGAACGGGATGCCGAGACGCCCCAGCAGCTCCCGGCGGCGCGGGGAGGCCGAGGCGAGGATGAGGCGGGGGGTGCTCAGGTAACGATCAGGGGATTCTTGTCGGTGATGACGCGGTCGTTCTTCTCGATCGACTCGCGGAGGAACTTGGGCAGGCTGAAGCAGTGCAGGTGCGCGTTCCCGTCCCAGTAGCCGAGGTCCTTGGGGTTCATCCGCTCGGCGATCAAGCGGTCGATCTCGGCCGGGGACTGCTTCCGGGGGTCGGTGCCCTTGGAGGCCAGGATGAAGCCCCATGGAGTTCCGAAGCAGGAAATGAAGCTCTGATACGGCGCGACCACCGGGAAGACTTCCTGGAGCGTGCGGTTCACCGCCCCGTGGAAGAAGATCTCGTTCACCTTGGTCATGCCGGCCTGCATGGTCATGACCCCCTGGTCGGTCAGCCGGTCACGGATCAGGGTGTAGAACTCCTTGGTGAAGAGCAGGCAGGCCGGCCCTTCCTCCAGGGGCTCCACGAGGTCCACCACGATCAGGTCGAAGCGCTCGTTGGTCTTCTCGAGATAGGCCCGGGCGTCCTCGTGCAGCAGCCGGGTCCGCGGGTCGTCGAACGCCCCCCGGTGCATCTCGGGCAGGTGCTTCTTGCACTCCTCGACCACCTCGCCGTCGATGTCCACCATGAGGCAGTCGGTGATCGTCTTGTAGCGGAGGATCTCCCGGACCGTGGCGCCTTCGCCGCCGCCGATGACCATGGCCTTCTGGGGTCGCGGGTGGGCCAGGAGGCCCGGCTGCACCAGGGTCTCGTGGTAGATGAACTCGTCGGCCTGGCTCGACTGGATCCGCCCGTCCAGCACCAGACACTTGCCGTACGAGTGGGTGTCCATGATCTCCATGAACTGAAACTTGGTCTGCCGGGTGACGATGGTCCGGGCGATGGCGTGCATGTGGCCTTCGACCGGGGTGGTGGTCTCGAAGAACCACTTGTACTGGAGCGTGGCCATCGGCGACTACCGGGGGGTCGTGGCCACGGGGGCACTGGCCGGCTTGTGCAGGAGCGGGCGGCCGTGGTTCACGAAGATGCCGCGCTGGAGCTCCACCACGGAAGCCCGGGCGGCCCCGAAGGCCTCCACGAGGTAGTCCGCGGCCACCTGGGGCTGGAGGACGTCGCCGCAGGAAAAGACGTCGACGGCGGCGTAGCGGTACTCCGGCCATGTGTGAATCGCCAGGTGCGACTCGGCGATGACGACGACTCCGCTGATGCCGAACGGGTTGAACTCGTGAAAAACCACGTCGACGATGGTGGCCTGAGCCCGCTTGGCCGCTTCCACCATGGACGCCTTCACGGTGTCCAGACTGTTGATGGCTTCTGCGTCGCAGTCGAACAGCTCGAGCAGCAGGTGACGCCCCAGTGCTTGCACTCTTTCCCTCCTCCCCGTTTTCTCCGGCAAAATTTTCTACTTGCCGGATTTTTCTGCACTGTGGGGCCATTTTTTTTCCATTGCAAGAAAAAAATTGTGTTTTGGCCCGCTCCGCCGCGGCCGCGAGCGGTCGCTGCGGGCTCTCCGCGAGACCACCGAGCGGCGCCGAAGTCAACTTTTTGCTTGCGTTCCTCGGCCGAGCCGCTACGATGAGCGAGAAATTCACGACGGGCGGCGGTGGGGCGCCGCTCGTGAGACGGCGCGGTGGTTTCCGCGCACAACGCCCCGAGGAGGGAGGAGAGAATGCGCTTCGCACCCGTGACCAAGGCCGCAGGCACCGCCGGCAGCGCCGAGGGCTCCACCCCGCTCAACGCCTTCGACAACGCCCTGCTGGCGGCGGGCATCGGCAACATCAACCTGATCAAGGTGTCGAGCATCCTGCCTCCCGGTGTCGAGCTGGTGGCGCTGCCGCGGATCAAGCCGGGCGCGCTCGTGCCCACCGCCTTCGCGGCCATGACCAGCGAGGTGCCCGGCGAGGTCGTCGCGGCCGCCGTCG
Source organism: uncultured bacterium (assembly GCA_946479205.1). The sequence goes on from CAMLFJ010000012.1 coordinate 3,758, forward strand.
GCTGGGCCCGGCCGGTGGACCCCGCCAAGAACGGGGTCATCATGGAGTACCACGACAAGGCCACGCGCGAGGAAGCCGAGCGGATGATCGTCCAGATGCTCGAGGAGGCCTTCCGGGTCCGGGGCGAGACAATCCGGGACATGAAGGTCTTCGCGGTCGAGCACCGGGTCGAGCGGACGGGCTGCGCGCTGGCCGCGGTCACGCTCCTCTCCGACGAAGATCTCGGCTAGCGCCGGCTGTTGATCCCGGCCGATCCTCGTTTCATCGCGTGCCGGGCTTCCCTCCCGGAGGCCCGGATCGTTCTCTTCGGCATCCCCTTCGAGGGACGTGTCAACCTCCGCCGGGGCGCGGACCACGGCCCCCGCGAGCTCCGGCTGGCCTCCGATTCCATCGAGACCTACTCGCCCTTCCTGGGCCGTGACCTGGAAGACCTCGCCATCGCCGACCTGGGCGACTGCGAGCTGGGCGACGGCTCCCCGCGGGAACAGCTCGCCCGGGCTCGGGAGGAGATCCGGCGCTTCTGGCGGCCGGGGCTGCTGCCGGTCATGCTGGGCGGCGACCACACCGCCACGCTGCCCGTCATCGAGGTGCTGGCGCCCGCCATCCCGGAGCTGCGCATCCTCCAGCTCGACGCCCACCCGGACCTCCGCGAGGAGTTCCTCGGCGAGCGGTACAACTACGCCTCGGCCATGGCCCGGGTGATGGACGTGGTGGCTCCCGAGCGCGTCTTCCAGGTCGGAATGCGAACGGGGGCCCGGGAGGAATATCAGCGGAAGGCCCCGCATCTCTTCCCCGCCCACCGGATCCACCCGGTGGAGGCGGTGAGGAGCCTGCTGCCCGAGCTGCGGGCGCATCCGCTCTACGTGACCATCGACGTGGACGTGCTCGATCCCTCCGAAGCGCCCGGGACCGGGGCGCCCGAGCCCTGCGGCATCACCGCCGCGGAGCTGGTGGAGATCGTCCGCCTGCTCGAGCCCTGCCGGATCGTGGGCACCGACCTGATGGAGGTGGCGCAGGCCTGGGATCCGTCGGGCCGCACCGGCATCACCGCCTCGTGGATCCTGCGGGAGGCCATCCTGACCTGGTTCGCGGCATGAGCGGGCAATACTCCGCGCCCCGGTACTACGAGATCGCGTTCGACATGAACCGGCGGCAGGAGGTGAACTTCCTCGTGCACTGCTTCCGCCGCTACGCGCGACGGCCGGTGCAGACCGTGCTCGACATCGCCTGCGGCACCGGCCCGCATCTCATCCGGCTGGCCGAGCGCGGCTACGCGATGTCCGGGCTCGATCTCTCGCCCGAGAACATCGCCTTTCTCAAGGAGCGGACCCGGTCCAAGGGCTTCGACGCCAATCTGATCGTGGCGGACATGACCCGCTTCCGTCTGCGGCGCGCGGTGGACGCGGCGATCTGCATGCAGGACTCGCAGGGCCACCTGCTGACCAACGAGGCGCTGCTCGCCCACCTCCGGTGCGTGGCCCGCGGGCTCAAGAAGGGCGGGCTCTACGTCTTCGACCGCTACATGTGCTCGTCCTGGACCGATCCCGCGCGGCGCTGGTCCTGGACGCGGCGGCGCGGCAGCGCCACCGTGCGCGCCACCTTCGAGGCCCTCAAGGACCTGAACCCGGTGACGCAGACCTTCTACGAGGACATGGAGCTGGAGGCTCACGAGAACGGCACGCGGCGGGTCTACCGCCAGCGCCACGCCTCCCGGATGGTCTTCCCCCAGGAGCTGCGCACCCTCGTCCAGCTCGCGGGCGGGTTCGAGATGGTCGAATGGTTCTACGGCTTCAAGCCCCACCTCCGCCTCGACGAGGCCCACCATCCACTCCTGATGGTCGTCGTGCTGCGAAAGCGCTAGAGCCTCCTCCTGGCCACTCTGATTCTGAAACGAGGGGCCGAGCGCCGGATCCGGGCGGGACACCCGTGGATCTACCGGGGGGAAGTGGCCGATCTCAAAGGCTCCTGGTCCGCCGGCGCGGCCGTCGAGGTCACCGACGCCACCGGTCGCTACCTCGGGCGCGGCTTCTATAGCCCGCGCTCCTCGCTGGTCTGCCGCCTGCTCACGCGGACCGACGAGGCCGTCAACGCGGGGCTGATCCGGCGACGCCTGGAGGCGGCGCTCGAGTGGCGGCGCGCCGCCTCGCTCGTGACGCCCGCCTATCGCCTCTGCTGGAGCGAGGCCGACGGCCTTCCGGGCCTGGTGGTGGATCGCTACGGGCCGGTGAGCGTGATCCAGTGCCTCACCCTCGGGATGGCGCGCAACGCGGACTGGATCCGGGAGGCGCTCGGCGCGATCTTCCCCGACGGCCGCGTCGTGCGCCTCGACGATCCCACCGCGGCGCGCATCGAGGGGTTCGACGCGGTCCGCGAGACGCCCGTCGAGGCCGAGCTCCCCGGCGGCGAGCTGACAATCGAGGAAGGCCAGGGCCGCTTCACGGTGACCCTGGGCGCCGGCCAGAAGACCGGGCTCTACCTCGACCAGCGCGACAACCGGCTCCTCACCGCCGGCCTGGCCCAGGGTCGCCGGGTGCTGGACGCCTTCTGCTACGGGGGCGGCTTCGCCTGTCACGCGCTGCTGGCCGGCGCCGAGCGCGCGGTCCTGCTGGACTCCTCGGCGGACGCGCTGGCCCTGGCCGGGCGCAACCTGGCCCTCAACGGCCTCGAGGGGCGCGCCGAGCTGCGGGACGGCAACGCCTTCGACGGCCTGCGGGAGCTCGACGCGAAGGGCGAGCGCTTCGGGCTCGTCGTGCTCGATCCTCCGCCCTTCACGCGCCGCAAGGACGCGGTCGAGGCCGCCGCGCGCGGCTACAAGGAGATCAACATCCGCGGCCTCCGCCTGCTCGAGCGCGGCGGCCGGCTCGCCACCTTCTCCTGCTCCCACCACGTGACGCCTGTAATGTTCGAGGAGATCTGCCGCCAGGCCGCCGGCGACGCGGGCATCCGCACCCGCATCCTCGCCACGCTCACCCAGAGCCGCGACCACCCGATCATCCTCACCATCCCCGAATCCCGCTACCTCACCGGCCTCCTCCTCGAATCCACCTAGCCCGGGGTCAGGTCTTACATTCCGACAAAGCGGGCTGAGACCGGCGGCGTAGATCGGCCGGCAGGGCGCCGCGGGTGGGCGGCGGGGCGCGGGGCGGGGGCCTCCCAGGAACCGTGTCTTCTGCGGGTGGACGAAGGCGTGCGGTCCTGTCTCGTGGCTCGATCGAGACGGCGTAGACGCGCCCGCGACTCAGCGTGTTCCTGGGAGGCCCCCGCCCCGCGCCCCGCCGCCCGCCCGCGGCGTCAGGCCACGCGCGAGCGCGCGCCTAGCTTTCCCGGTAGATGATCAGCAGCGCGCCGATGAGGACGAGCCCCACGGCCCAGAGCGCCCCGGGTACGCGCCCCCGGCCCTCCGGCAGCCGCACCTCGAGCCAGCGCCCCCAGCCGACCAGCAGGGCCAGCAGGCCGAGCGGCGCGTGCGTCACCTCGAGCAGGAACTCGTCCTTGAGGTTCTGCGAGGCGTGCGAATGGCTCAGGAGCATGCCGCCGCCGATCACGCACAGCATCGGGAAGATCAGCGCCGCGCGCCGCGACGCCAGCCGCCCGCTGCGCACCATCCACTCGAAGACGCCGAAGACGATGACCAGCAGGACGAAGATCCGGTGCTGCGCCACCGTCGCGACCAGCCAGCCCTCCCAGAACCCCTCGGGGCCGAGCGGCCACGAGCCCGGATCGTTGCGCACGATCATGAAGGCGGCCAGGCCCAGGAAGACGAGCGGCCAGTTCCGCGCCCAGCGGGCCCGGCCCGTGGCGTGCAGCAGGGCCAGCAGGCCCATGACGAGGACCAGAATCCCGGACACGTGGTGGTTGAACTCGGACCAGGCGCGATCGGCGTCGTTGCGGGGGGCGAGCGGATCGTCGAACGGCATCTCCGACAGCGAGGGCGAGCGGAGCGTGGGCATCCGCGGGGTGAAGCGCGTCGCGACCTCCGCGAGCGTGGCCCGGTCGTGGGTGAGATCCACCGCGGGCGGCAGCGACGTGAGCGAGGCCGCCGCGAAGAGCACGGTGAGGCCCAGGCCGACCTCGACCTCCACGAAGCGGCGGAGCGTGAACTGGTCCGCCTCGGGCGCGCCGTCCATGCGCCGGATCGCGCGGGAGTTCAGCGCGCCCAGCACGAGCAGCCCGCCGAGGATCGCGATCTTGGTCATCACCATCAGACCGTAGGCGGTGCCGACGATCGCGCTCTGGTCCGGCGCGTAGTTCCAGGTCAGGCCCACGCCCGCGGCCACCAGGACCGCGACCGCGGTCAGGGCCAGGTTCGAGAACCGCCGCAGCAGAGCCACCGGCCAGGGCCGATCGCCGCGCCGGTACGCGGCCGCGGTCAGGTGCACGAGCCCGCCGACCCACACCGCGGCGCCGAGCTGATGGGCGCCGTCGAGGAGCAGCAGCAGGACGCGGGAGTCGAGCCGCGCGGCCGCGTGGCTGGTCCATGGCGCGGCCACGACCAGCACCGCGGCCAGCGTCACCACCGCGGGCCAGAGCCGCGACGGTCCGCCCGCGCGCCGCAGCCCGAGCGCGCACGCGGCCAGCGCCAGCGCGGCCACGATGCGGACGGCGCTCACCTGCACGTAGAGCGTGTCCAGCGCCGCGCGCAGCGGCCAGGCCGCGTCGTGAAGGAGCACGAAAAGCTCGTTGCCGAGCGACAGGGCCTGGCCCACCGCGAGCGTGACCGCCGCGACGGCGATCAGCACCAGCGAGCGGGGCGCCTCGGGCCCGCGGGCCACGAGCAGGAGGAAACACACCCCGCCCACCGCGGTCGCCTGCGCGGCGAGGATCAGACCGCGCAGCAGGACATCGAGGACGGAGAACACCTCAGGTCGCCCGGCGGCGCCCCGCGCCCCACCGGACCAGCATCATGAAGATCGGGGTGCCGAGCACGACCGGAACCAGGAACCAGTGGGCCCGCCCGAAGCAGGCGAGCAGGAGCACGAGATAGATGAAGTCGCGGTTGGCCACCGCGTCGGCCAGGCGGCCGGGAGGCCCCGCGGCAGCCGCCCCGCCGTCGCGGTGGGCGACGAGGTAGGCGGACGCGGCGGTGCCGGTGATCGCCAGGGCCCCCAGCAGCAACGGCCAGCGGGACGCCTCGGCCTGGCTCCAGCCCACCGCCATGCAGCCGAACACCGCGACGTGCACGAGGTTGTCGCCCCAGAAGTCGAGCCGCGCACCGGCGGGGGATTCCTGGAACTTCAGCCGCGCCAGCTCGCCGTCGCAGCCGTCGAGGATCGAGTGGGTCAGGAAGAGCAAGGCGCCGATGAGCTGGTGCAGAGGCTCCGCGGACAGGAAGAACGGCGCGCCGAGCAGGCCGATGCTGAGGCTCACGAGGGTCATCTGGTTCGGCGTGATGCGCGTGCCCACCAGCCGCCGGGTGATCGCGAGCGAGATGCGCCGCTCGACGTGGCGGGACATGAACCCCTCGGTGTCCTTGATGAGGCTGCGCAGCAGCCAGTCCTCGGCGGCCGCGGCCCCTGCCCCGTCCCCCAGCGCGAAGCGGCCCGCCGGATCGCCCGCCTCGGTGGCGCGCGCCAGGCGCCGCGAGAGCGTGGCGATCAGGTCCTCCGCCCCGGCGGCCTGGCCGGCCGAGCGGAGCACCTCGTCGATCCCGGAGCTCTCCACCACCGCGGTCAGCGATGCGTCGACCGCGAGCGTCTCCGGATCGAGCGGCATCTCGCGCAGGGCCCGCAGCCAGCGCGCCTGGGGCAGAACGTTCGCGGGAACCAGGACGAGCCGGGCCCGCGACACCGGCGGCGTGTCGCCGTCGAGCCGGGCGGCCGCGGTGCCCGCGAGCAGCGGCCACGACGGACAGGCCCGCGGGTGAACCAGGATCCGGTCGAAGCCGGCCCGCTCCGCGGCCAGGACGATACGGCGCACGAGCGGCAGGCCCGCGATCGGCGTGCCGGGCGGCGGGGACCCGGCGCCGGGCGGGGCCGGCAGGATCACGAGCAGGCTCCGCACCGAGACGGCCGTGGAGGAGAGCGTGGTCACCCGGCCGACCCGATCCGCGCGGCCAGGGGGAGCAGCGCGCCGCCACGGCGGCTCGACTCGCGGGCGCCGCACTCCACCGCGATGCACACCGCCGCCTCGTCCAGGTTCCGGCTGCTCGGGTCCTGGCCGAGCAGCCGGGCGATGAACTCGTCGGCGACCGGCCCGAACCAGTCCGGATGCTGGGAGCCGTCCGACAGGGCGGGCGGGCGCCGGTGGCGCTCCTCGCGGCCGTCCACGCGGAGGACCACCGTGTCGCCCTCGATGTCGATGCGGCCCGTGGTGCCGATCACGTGCGCCTGGTTCTCGCGCGTCTCCGCGGCCCACGTCAGCACGATGTCGGCCACCGCGTCGGGGAACTGCAGGCGGACCGTCGCGGTGTCCTCGACCGCGAAGCGATGGTGCCGCCGCGTCTCGAGCCGCGCGCTCACCGCGTCCGGGGGGGCGCCCACCCAGCGCGGGACGACGTACGAGACGTGCCAGCCGTGGTCGGTCAGCACGCCGCCCCCCGCGACGGCCGGATCCACCCGCCAGCTCTCGCCACCCGCCGCGGAGGCCGGCTGGGTGCGCAGCGTCCGCCAGGCGACCTCGCGCACCGCCCCGATGCGGCCCTCGCGGATCAGCGCGTCGGTCGCGCGGACGAGCGGCGCCTGGTGCCAGTTGTGGACGGTGTGGAGCACCGCGTGCGCGGCGCGCGCGAGACCGGCCAGGCGCTCGAGCTCGGCAAGCCCGGCCACCAGGGGCTTCTCGCAGAGCACGTGAAGCCCATGGGCGAGCGCGGCCTCGATCAGGGCCGCGTGGCTCGACGGGGGCGTGCACACGTCCACGAAGTCGAGATCGTCGGCGGCCAGGAGCGATTCGACCGAGTCGTGCCAGCGCGCTCCCGGGAGCGCGGCCGCGCACTCGGCCCGGCGCGCCGGATAGAGATCGGTGGCGGCCACGATGACCGCGTCGGGCCGCTGCCGCCAGCCCGGCAGGTGGCCGTGCACCGCCACGTTGCCCAGGCCGATGACGGCGCCCCGGAGCCTCCTAGTCTCGCCCATGGCGCTTGAGCACCACTCCGAGCGCCTCGTCCAGGATCGCCAGGCCGGCCCGGGCGGTCTCCTCGGTGATGACGAGGGGCGGATTGAGCCGGATGGTCGGGGCGTAGGTCATCGCCACGAGGCCGCGCCGCAGGCACTCCAGGTAGAGATCGCGGGTGATGACCTTGTCGAGCGGCTTGCGAGTCTGGCGGTCGTCGACCAGCTCGATGCCGAGCAGCAGCCCGCGGCCCCGCACCTCGCCCACCGTCCGGTACTTCTCCTTCAGGCGGTGCAGCTCGGCCAGCATGACCGCGCCGACGCGATTGGACTGCTCGACGAGATCCTCCTTCAGGATGATCTCGAGCGCGGCGAGCCCGGCCGCCGAGGCGAGCGGGTTGCCCCCGTAGCTCGACGAGCTGAAGCTCGGGTTGGACCAGGGCTTGGCGGCCACCAGCTTCTCGGTGGAGACGACGCCGGCCAGCGGGAAGCCGCCGCCCACGCCCTTGCCCACCGTCATGATGTCGGGCACGACGCCTTCGTGGTCGGCGCCCCACATCGAGCCGGTGCGGCCGAAGCCGGTGATCATCTCGTCGGCGAAGAGCAGGGCGCCGTGATCGCGGGCCACCGACTGGATCGCCCGCAGGAAGCCGTCGGGCGGGATGACGTTGCCCGCGGTGCCCTGGATCGGCTCGACGATGATCGCGGCGATCTCGCCCGCGGTCTGGTAGCGGATGACGTCGCGGACGTACTCCGCGCAGGCGATGCCGCACTCGGGATAGCGGAGCTTGAGCGGGCAGCGGTAGCAGTCGGCGTAGGGCGTCGAGTGCTGGCCGGGCAGGAACGGGCCCTGGTGATGCTTGAAGTCGCTGCCGAGCAGGCCCAGCACGCCGCCGGTCTTGCCGTGGAAGCCGCCCCAGAACCCGATGACCTCCTGCCGGCCGGTCGCGGCCTTGGCCAGGCGCAGGCCGGCCTCCACCGCCTCGGCCCCGCCCGAGAAGAGCTGGATGCGGGTGAGCCCTTCGGGGGTGACCGACGCCAGCAGCTCGAGGAAGCGCGCGCGCGTCTCGGTGGTGAAGCTGCCGAAGGTCAGCCGCTCGGCCTGGCGCTTCAGGGCCTCGACGTAGTGCGGGTGGCAGTGCCCGATGCTCCCCACCGCGATGCCCGCGATGAAGTCGATGTACTCGTTGCCGTCCTCGTCCCACAGCGTCGCCCCGCTGCCGCGGGCCATCGCCAGCCCCGAGTAGAGCGCGAAGGACTGGTAGCCGGGCGCGATGTGGCGCGCCTCGCGCGCCACGATCTCGCGGGAGCGAGGGCCGGGCTCGCGCAGCTCGCTCACCGCCCGCCTCCGGAGACCCGCCCCGCGCCGAAGCGCAGCGCGAGGTACGACGCGATCACGGGCGCCGCCTCGTCGCGGTACAGGGCGAAGCTGGGCCACGCGTTGAGATCGAGGAGCTGGAGAGAGCCGTCCGCGGAGGCGATGGCGTCGCCGCCGTAGATCTCGAGGCCGAGCGCGGTGGCGGCCTCGCGCACGAGGCGCGCGAGCCGGCCCGCGTCGAAGGCGTGGCCGGCCAGCCGCTGGTCCTTGTGGTAGAACCAGCGGAACCAGGGCGGCCCGCCGTCCGGTCCGCCGCCGCCGGGGCCGACCCCGTAGAACTTGATGAGGTCGCCCGATACGTGCGGCTGCAGCACCGCGCCCTCGATGCCGCGGGCCGCGAGGCCGGCGAGCGCCCCGGCGAGCGCGTCCGGCGTCTCCGCGAAGACCACGTCCCCGTCCTGCGTATTGTGCACGTCGGCGCGCTTGACCCAGACCGGCAGCCGCGCGGTCACCCCCGCGTCCCCGGTGGACACGAGCCGGCTCGGCACGAAGGCCACGTTGGCCTCCCGGAGCTGCGCGATCATCCGCTCCCGGTAGGTGTTGAGCACGGCCAGCGGCGAGTTGACGAGGCGGACGCCCCGCTCCTGCCAGGCCAGCAGCGTGGTGAGCGCTTCCATGCGCTCGCACATGAAGAACACCCCGTGCGGCGGGACCTCGGTGGCGACGAGATCCTCGGGGGCCCGGAGCTCCACCTGCACCCCGTGCGTCTCGAGGTGCTTTCCGGTCAGCCGGAGGATCTCCGCGTCGTCGCTCTCCCGCCCGGGCGAATGCTCGCGCTCGCGAAAGAGCCCCCAGCATGTCAGGTCCGCCACTCCCGTCCTCCTCGCGCTCATGTCCTCCGCGCTCCTCGCGCCAGCGCCTCCGCGCTGGCCACATCCAGCGCCCGGTCCACATCCACCACCGTCTCGATGATCTCCCCGTAGAGCGGCTCGCCGCTCTCGTGCAGCCAGCCCAGGTACTCGCGCAGCCGCCCGAGCTCCCGCGCGGGGGCGAGCCTTCTCGCCCGATCTGAGACACGATACACCCCCGCGGTGACCAGCCCGCTATCCGCCGTACCGAGCCCCTCCACGCGGCCGCCCGCCCCGAGCGTCACCCAGAGCGGCTTCTCGTCCGACACGAACGGGGTGACCGCGAGCACGGTGGCGTCCGCGGGCCGGTTCGCGGCGGCGGCCGCGAAGCGCGCGAAGTCCTCCGCCGCGCACCACGCGTCCACCGTGGACACCAGCATCGGTCCGGCGGGGCCGCGCCCGGTCACCGCCCGGAAGCTCTCGAGCGACGACGCGGTGGTCTTCACGATGAAGTCGATCGCGAGCGCGGGGAACCGCGACCGGACCCACTCGACGCACTCGCGATCCTGCTCGTTCAGTATGACGGTGATCGCGGTGATCCCGGCTGTCGTGAAATTGCGCAACACCGCGCCGATCAGGGGCAGCCCGGCCACCTCCACCATGGGCTTCGGCACCCGGTAGCCGTCCGCGCGCAGGCGACTGCCCTCGCCGGCCGCGATGATCGCGCCACGCACCGCCTCCGCCATCAGAGCAGCAGGGCCTCCACGTCCGTCAGTGAATGGATCATCGCGTCGCCCGGGCAGCACGGCTCCCCGGGCGGCGGGTCGGCGATCAGCCAGATGTGCCGCATGCCGAGCGCCCGCGCGCCCGCCATGTCCCGGGCCGCCGAATCGCCCACGAATATGGCATCGCGGGGGGCCACCCCGAGCCCGTCCAGGGCCCGCATGAAGATGCGCGGATCCGGCTTGGAGAATCCGGCCGGCACGGAGTCGACGACGACCCCGAACAGAGATCGGATCGACGTATTATGACATACGGTTTCGAGGTTCCCATAGAAGTTGGACACGATGCCGAGGCGATAGCGCGCGCCGAGCCGCGCGAGCAGCGCCTGGTTCCGACGCAGATGGCGGTGCGCGTCGGCGAGAAAGCGGTCGGCCACGCGCGCGATCATCCGCTCGTCCTGCACCGCGAGGCCGGCCGCCACGTCGGCGGTGAGGCGCCGCACCGTGTCCTCGAAGGACAGCGTGTCCGGGATCGCCCCGACCAGCGCGTCGTCGGCGCGGTAGAAGACGGGATCGAAGACCTCGGCGCGCTCCGCCGCCCCCTCGGCGCGCCAGAGGGTGAAGAACCGCTCCTTCCACGTCAGCCCGTCGGCGTCGAGCGTGCCCCCGAAGTCGAAGAGCAGCGCGGCCGCGGGCCGCTCAGACAGGCGCGACCTCCACCGCCGCGTCGAACGCGGCCTGGCCCGCCGAGAAGCCGAACGCGTCGACCGCCGCGTCCGGGATGCAGGCCTCGCCGGAGGTGAGCCGGTTGAGCCCGTCCCAGCCATCGCGTATCCACACGGTGCGCGCGGGCACACGGTCGGTCACCCGCGCGCGGGCGCGCATCTCGCCGCGCTCGTTGAACACGCGCACCGCCGCGCCGTCCGCCACCTCGCGCGCGGCCGCGTCGGCGGGCGAGAGCCACAGCACCGGCTCGGGCTCGAGCGCGGCCAGCGACGGCAGCGCGCGGCCGTGATCGTAGAAGCCGTGGAAGTGGGCGAGGGTCCGTCCCTGGCGGAGAACGAGCGGGAAGCGCCCCGCGGGCAGGTCCTCGTGCACCGGCAGCGGGGACAGGCCGAAGCTCTCGGCGCGCTGCGAGTAGAGCTCCACCTTCCCGGACGGCGTGGGGAACGCCAGATCGGGATGGCCCACGTGCGAGACGCGGAGCGCGCGGATGCCGCCCTCCGCGCGCAGGGCCGCCACGGTGGCGTGCCCGGTGGCGGGATGATCGAGGATCGCGTCGATGGGTCCCGCCGCGTCCGCCCACGGGTAGAAGTCGGCGATGTCGAGGCGCCGCGCGAGCTCCCGCAGCACCCACGCGCCGGTGCGCGTCTCCCCGGGGGGCGGCAGGGCCGGCTCCATCAGGTAGAGATGCGTGTTGGTCGCCTTGCAGCCGAGCTCCTCGAGCCACGACGTGCCGGGCAAGACGACATCCGCGAAGCGTCGCGCGGTGTCGTTCCAGAAGAGCTCGTGGCTGACGATCAGCTCCTGGCGGGCCAGGGCCGCCTCGACGCGGACGGTGTCCGCGAACGACGAGAGCATGTCGGTGCCGAAGAGGAGCAGTGCGCGCACCCGGCCGTTCTCGAGCGCCTCGGTCACGCGCGGCATCTGGTTCGGCACGTAGTCGCCGGGCGGCCGCTTCTCGCCCAGCGCGATGTCGGTCAGGCCGAAGCCGTGGCCCTTGCTGCCGTGACGCGGGCCCAGGCCGCCGCCCGCCACGCCCAGGTTGCCGGTGAGCGCGGGCAGGCACGCCACCGCGCGCGCGCCCTGCCAGCCGTTGGCCCCCTTGTGCATGCTGCTGCCGCCCAGCACGATCATGGCCGGCCGCGTCGCCGCGTAGCGCCGGGCCAGACCCGCGATGACCGCCTCGTCGAGCCCGGTGACCGCGGCGGCCCACGCGGGCGGGTAGCCCCGCACGTGGTCGGCGAGGGCGTCGAACCCCACGGTGTGCCGCGCCACGAACTCCCGATCGCAGAGGTCCTCCGCGATCAGCACGTGCATCATCCCGAGGGCCAGCGCCGCGTCGGTGCCGGGCCGGATGATCAGCACCTCGTCCGACTGCGCCGCCGCCTCGGTGCGCCGCACGTCGATGGTGACAACCTGCGCGCCGCGGCGGCGCGCCGCCACCAGGTGCGGGGCGGTGTTGGGCTGGCTCGCGAGATTGGCGCCCCACATGAGAATGAGCTCCGAGTGGGCTCCCATGTCCTCCTTGGTATTGGTCTCGAGCGGGCCGGTGAGCCCGATGCCGAAGCCGCCGAGCCCCCAGCAGATCATGGTGGGCGCCCACCACTGGCAGCCCCAGAGGTTGGCGAAGCGGCGGAGCAGCTCCGAGTTCACCCGGGTGCCGTAGTTGTTGGCGAAGAACCCGTGGCCCGACCAGAGCCCGACCGCTTCGCGTCCGACCGCCTGCAGGCGGTCCGCGATGCGATCGAGCGCGGCGTCCCACGTCACCTCCCGGAACGGCGCGTCGCGCCGGTCGCGCGCGAGCGGGGTCAGCAGGCGCTGCGGGTTCCCGATGATCTCGCGCGAGGCGTGGCCGCGCACGCACAGGAAGCCGCGGCTGTCGGGATTGTCCGGATCCCCCGCGACCTCGACGAGCCGCCCGTCCTCGACGGTGACGAGCATCCCGCAGAGGGTGGGATGGCAGTTCATCGGGCACATGGTGCGGATGGTGGCCATGTGCGGGTGCCTCGGGCTACGCCTGCGCCGTCCGCTCCACCCAGCCCGCCACCGCGGCCAGGGCCTCGTCGAGCTTCGCGGGATCCTTGCCGCCGGCCTGGGCCAGGTCGGGGCGGCCGCCGCCCCCGCCGCCCACGATCTTCGCGATCTCCTGCACGAGACGGCCCGCGGGGAAGCGCTTCATCAGGTCCTTCGAGACGGCCGCGACCAGGCTCACCTTGCCGTCCACCCCGCTGCCGAGCAGGATGATCCCCGACGGCAGGCGGTCCCGCAGCGTGTCCACCACCGCGCGCAGCCCGTCCGGGTCGAGCCCGTCGAGACGCGCGGCGAGCACGGTCACGCCCGCCACCTGCTTCGCGGTGGCCGCCAGATCCGGCGCCTGGCTCCGCGCGAGCTTGGTCTCGAGCTGGGCGAGCTGCTTCTCGAGCCGCTTCTGATCCTCGAGCAGCGCGGCGAGCCGCCGGGGCAGCTCGAGCGGCGGGATCTTGAGCAGGCCAGATCGGAAGAGCGTCGTGTAGGGAAAGAGTGTAGATCTCGGTGGT
>CAMLFJ010000013.1 GCA_946479205.1 uncultured bacterium
CTGGTCGCGCTCGTCGTGGCTGGTCTGCTGCTGAGCCCGGGCCTCGGGCCGGCCGCGGCCGCGGACCTCACGGACCTCGTGGGGGCCTACCTCAAGACCGGAGCCGGGCAGGCGCTCGGGGTGGTGGCCGCCCGCGCCTACGTCGAGCCGACCCGCCCGACCGCGCCCCCGGCCCCCCAGCCGGACGTCTCGGTCACCCTCCTGCCGTACTCGGCGGCCCTCGAGGCCGAGCTCGACGCGGTGAAGGTCGGGCTGCGTGATTCGGCCGACGCCTACGTCCAGGCGGTGAGCCGGATCGAGACCGCGCGGGTGGACTACGAGCGGGCCCTGCTCGCGGCGGGCGGCGGCGCGCTGGTGCGCAGCCAGGTGACCGACGCCCAGGGCGGGGTGCGGCTCGGCGACGTGCCCGCGGGCGAGTGGCTGGTCCTGGCGTGGCGGGAGGCGGGGCACACCGCGAAGCGCTTCAAGCTGCGCGAGCAGGACGCGAAGCGCTATCCGAACGTGCCGTCCAACGTGACCTACTCGGTCGTGACCTATTGGAGAATGCGGGTGGCGGTGAGGCCGGACGAGACGGTCGAGATCGCCATGAACGACCGGAACACGTGGATGACCGGAGCCCGGCAGGAAGCCGGGTCTCCCGTGGCGCCGCGCCCGCCCACTACCGGCAAGGATTCCCAGAACCAGAAACGCCGCTAGGGCGCCACCCCGAACCCGGTGGCGCCCCAGGCGTCGGCGGCGCTACTTCTTCTCTTCCTTCTTGTCGTCCTTCTTGTCCATCTTCTTGCTCGACTTCTTCTTCTCGCCCTTCTTCTTGTCCGACTTCGCCTTCTTCTCGTCCTTCTTGTCCATCATCTCGCCCTTCTTCTCGTCCTTCGGGGCGGGCGCCTGGGCGAAGGTCGGCACCGTCAGACCCACGCCGAGCGCGAAGGCCATGGCCACAACCAGGGCAACGAGCTTTCTCATGTGTGTGTCACCTCCTTTCGATCGGCTCCATCTCAAAAAAGGCCTTTTTTCATGGCGGCTTAAGATAGGTGGAGCCTCTCTCGAGTGTCAAGAAATTATTCGTCCCGACCCGGCTCGGGTAGGGCCTGTTGACCGCCAAATTCCCCCTGATAAAAAGTTCATGCTTCCAACTGACCTGATGACCTTTCTATTCCGGCTCCTTCTAGTAGGCCTCATGTCCTTCGCGGCCAGCCATCTGGCGGCGCCGGGAGCGGTTGGAGCGGAACTCGGGCTGGGCGGCGACTGGAATGCTCCCGAGCCGCCGGCTACCGGCGACAGCGCGACGCCGCAGGTGGGGTTCGATCCGTGGGCGGACTCGTTCTTGCCGACTCCCGGCGCTCCGGCTGCGGTGAAGCTCGAGCCGGTCAAGCGACCCACGGCCGCGCCGCTCGTCTCCACGCCCGCCTCGCCCCAGCGAGTGTCCACCTATCAGATCCAGCAGAACGATCAGGTCCTCCGGTTCCTGGAGCAGTTCCAGACCGGATACCGGCGGGCGGTGGTGGAGCGCTGGCTGACCCGCTCGGGGCGATACCTCCCGATGGCGCTGGACGTCTTCCGCCAGAAGGGGCTGCCCGAGGAGCTGGTGTTCACCGCGATGATCGAGAGCGGCTTCGACCCGGTCGCCGTCTCCAACGCGGGGGCCAAGGGACTCTGGCAGTTCATGGCCCCCACCGCGCGGCAATACGGTCTCCGCGTGGACCGCTGGCTCGATGAGCGGCTCGACCCCGAGAAGGCCACGGTGGCGGCCGCCAACTACCTGAGCGACCTCTACAAGACCTTCGGCTCCTGGGAGCTCGTGCAGGCCGCGTACAACGCGGGTGAGATGAAGATCATCCGGGCGATCCAGGGCACGGGCTCCCGCGACTTCTGGAGCCTCTCCGGCAGCCGGTTCCTGCGCGACGAGACCAAGAACTTCGTCCCGGCCATCCACGCGGTGACCATCATCGGGCAGGAGCCCGAGCAGTACGGCTTCACGGTCAGGCCGGACGAGCCGCTGAGCTACGAGCAGATCACGGTGCCGAAGGCCACCAGCCTCAAGCACGTCGCCTCGCTCTCCGGCATCCCGCTCGAGGAGCTGATCCGGCTCAACTCGGAGCTGCGGCTGAAGCAGACCCCGCCCGACTCGCCGTATCACCTGAAGGTCCCGCGGGGCAGCGCGGCCGCGCTCCAGGCCGGCCTCGATCGCGAGGTGGAGGCGCGGAAGGCGGCGCTCGCGTCCCGGACCGGTGATCGCGGCAAGCGAAAGGTCCAGGCCGCGGAGCGCGTCACCGCCGGCGTCCACGTCGTGCAGCCGCGCGACACGATCGGCGGCATCGCCAAGCGGTACGGCGTCTCCGTCCAGCAGCTCTCCCGCTGGAACGATCTCGAGCACGGCGCTCGCATCTTCCCCGGTGACCGGCTCCGCGTCGCCGCCGCCGCCCGCCAGGTGGTGGACTCGGAACAGGGCGGCTTCCGCTAGACCGTGAAGGTGGCGGTCCACCTCACCGCGACCCTGCGAGGCTACCTGCCGCCGGGGACCCGGGGGGACCACGTGGTGCTCGACGTCCCCGACGGCACCACCGTCGATCAGGTGATAGACTCCCTCCGGATTCCATCCGAGCTGGAGCGTCTGACCGTCGTCAACGGCCGTGACGCCGCCCCGGATCAGCGGCTGGTCGAGGGCGACGTGCTGTCGGTGTTCCCACCGCTGGCCGGCGGTCGCTGAGTCCCGACAGGAGGCACGCCATGCCCACGGTCCGATTGCGCGACGCATCCGAATACCCCCCCGCCGCCCAGAAGCTCTTCGAGCTATCCAAGCTCTGGTTCGGCTACGACTTCGCGCAGCCTCCCGCGATGAGCCGGGTGATGGCGTGGGACGCGGAGTTCGGCGGGCCCCACGGGCGCGCCATGAAGCGCGCCATGAGCCCGGGCGAGTTCTCGCGCGCCGAGAAGGAGATGGTCGCCGCGGTGGTGAGCGGCGTCAACGCCTGCAACTACTGAGTACGCGCGCATACTGCAGCCGGGAAGCTGCAGGGGATGAAGGACGACGCGCCGTGGTACGAGGCCGCCCAGGTGGTGGGCGTGACGAATGCGCTCAACGTGGTGGCCGACGCCCTGGGCGCGAGCACGCCCGGCCTGCCCGCGCTCGATCCGGCCGCGGCGTCCCCGGAGGCGCGCGCCCTGTTCGACGACGTCCGCGCCTTCTACCGCTCGGCGGACGTGCCGATGCCCTTCCGCCTGATGGCCCACGATCCGGCCTACGCGGTGGACGTCTGGCAGGCGGTCCGGCGCGCCTTCGACGACAACCGGCTCTCCCGGCGTCTCAAGGAGGGCCTGGCCTTCGCGGTGTCGCTGACCTCCCGGTCTTCCTTCGGCACCGCGTTCCACCTGGCCGAGATGCGGCGGCTCGGGGTGAGCGAGCGCGGCGTGATGGAGGTGCTCGGGGTGACGCAGATGTTCTCGAGCTACACCAAGATCGCCGACACGCTGCAGCTCGAGCCGGACATGGGACACATCGCGCCGGTGGATCCATCGCCCGCGCCGGGGGGGCAGGCGCGGGCCGGTCGGCGTCAGGTCAGCGGCACGTCGCGCGCGAAGATCTCGAAGGGCGAGCGGCGCGTCGCCTCCAGGGCGTCCCGGAGCTCGGCCTCGCCCGCGCCGGCTCCCGTCTCGAGGAGGGCCGCGAAGAAGCCCGTGTAGAAGTGATCCGGGTACACGGTGACGGTGACCCGGAGGGCGAGCCCCGGTCCGTCGAGCCCGCGATCGTAGCGCAGCACGAAGCGGCCACCGGGCGGGATGCGCGTGTCCGCGATCTCGCGCGAGAGATCGAGCGGCACCTGGCGGCCGATGATCCCCTCCTGCTCCGTCGACGCGATCGGCCGGCCGTCGGCGCCGAGCAGCACCGCGCGGACCACCACCTGCGGCGTCACGTAGGTCGGGAAGTAATGGCCCACGTTCACGCTCGCCACCGTCACGGTCGCCCGTAGCCGCTGTCCCGCCCGGTACCGGGCGCGGTCGAGCGCCAGGGTCACCCGCACGCCCGACTTCACCATCTCCGGATCGTGGATGCCGCGCCACCGATGGCGCCGGTCCGGCATGTGGCAGCTCTGGCAGGCCAGTCCGCGGCGCGCGGCCGGGCTCGTCCGCCACTCCTCGTAGGTGTTCTCGAGCGGCTTGCCGTTGAGCCTCGGGCCGCTCGGGCCGAACTGATGGCAGGCGGCGCAGAACTCGGCCCGCTCGTACGCGCCCGTGTAGGTGGCGCCGTTGTGGGGCAGCTGGGAGCGCGGGACGCGAAAACCCTGGGCGTCGGGCCGGGGCGGGGGCCCGAAGCGCTGATGCCCGCGCACGTGGCAGCTCGCGCACACGACCCCTTCGCGCTGGAGCGCGGGATCGAATCCCGGGTTGGGCTCGAGGCCGGTCGCGGTCCGGGTCAGGGGGGACTGCTCGGCGAGCGGGGCGTGGCAGACGAGGCAGCCGCGCGCGCCCGCCGGGTCACGCCGCGCCAGCTCCACGAGCTGGCCCGCGATGCCGGGCCCCATGCTGCGGGCGTGGATGCTCCCGCGCCAGTCCTCGTACTGGGCCGGATGACAGGTACCGCACTCCCGTGGGGCGAGCGATCGCTCAGCGGGCCCGAACGAGGCCGGGGCTTCGCCCTGTGGCGGGATGGGCATGCGCCAGTGGCGCTCCAGGAACTGCTCCTCGGCAGGGGAAGCCGGCCGCGGCCCCGCGCCGTCGCCCAGTGCGGCTCGGCCTCCGGGCAGGAGCGCCAGGACGAGGCCGGCCGGTACCAGCCACCGCCAGATCCGGCTCACCCGCCGAGGGTAGCACGCGCCCCCGGCCGGGTCCCCCCGGCCCGGCTCCCGCACCGTCGCTCGGTGGTACACTGAAACGCCCTGATTTCAGGCGAAGTTGGCTCGGAGGCGTCTAGGATCCCGGTGGGCCTCCCGGACTTCAAATCCGGCGTCCGGCTCTAGACAAGTCGGAGGTGGGTTCGACTCCCACACGCTTCCGCCATCCCGCTTCGCGGTCGGGGCTCGGAGGATTCGCGATTGGACAGGAACAAGGCGGACAAGGCGGAGAAGATCGAGCCGGGGCGCGGCGCCGGTCGTCGACGCCACCTGTGGCTGACCGGGCTCACCGTCGCGATCGTCGCGGCGGCCGTCGTCGGCTACTGGGCCTATCGCGCGGCGGCCGATCTGCCCGGGGTCAAGCTCGCGGACCTCGGCAACGCGCACATCGAGCTCGCCACCGCGCCGCACGTGCCGTACAACTCGGACCCGCCCACCTCGGGGCCCCACATGCCGTACATCGCGCCCTGGGGCATTCACACCGCGCCCATCGTCCGCGAGCTGCAGGTCCACAACCTGGAGGACGGTGGCGTGATGGTGCAGTATCACTGCGCCACCGCGTGCCCCGACCTGGTGGCCAAGCTGACCGAGATCGTGCGGCGCTACGAGACGCAGGTGATCCTGGCGCCCTACCCCGGGATGCGCACGCGCATCGCGCTCACCGCGTGGACCCGGCTCGACGCCTTCGACGATTTCGACGAGGCCCGCATCGTGCGCTTCATCCGCGCGTATCGCGGGATCGACCATCACAAGGGGTAGAAGCGTAGAATGATGCGCATGACGCGGTCTTCCCGTCGTCACGTCGCGGCGCTCTCGACCGCCCTCGTCACGGCCGTCTCGATGGTCGCGCTGGCCGGGTGCTCGCGGCCGGTCGTCTCGCCGATCGCGCCGCCGCCCTACCGCGACGAGGCGGCCGCGGGCTACGACGCGACGTGGCGCGCGCTGGTGCGGACGCTCGCGGGAGAGAACGTGCCGCTGCGGGTGGTGGCCAAGGACTCCGGCGTGATCTCGACCGACGACTTCATCTCGCCGATCGGGGTCTACGCCGACTGCGGCCGGATCGGCGAGGTGCAGCTGGAGGGCGAGGCCACCGGCTCGTTCACCCTCTTCGTGCAGCCGGGGCCGGACGGGGCCACCCTGATCCAGGTCAACACCAAGATGAACACGCACGCGTACCGGCGCGGCGGCTCCGGCAAGCTCAAGACCGATCGCGTGTTCCAGTGCGTCTCCACCGGGCGCTGGGAGGCGAACCTGCTCGATTCGGTCCGCCGGCTCGTGAAGGAGTAGATCGGCCGTGGCCCCGCGGCTTCCCGAGCTGATCAAGCGCGCGCGTCGCCTGGCGCTCGAGCGCGACCGTCTCGTGCAGGAGCTGGCGCGCGAATGGAGCGCCGCGCTCCGCGGCCAGGGGTTCTCGCCGCGCGACCTGGACGAGCTGTGGGCGGGGCTCACCGAGGACGCGGTGCGCCGGCTGCTGCGCGTGCGCGGCGAGGGCGCGAGCGTCGAGGCCATCCGGCGGGAGGCCCACGAGGTCATCGCGCGGGTCAAGGAGCGCGTGGAGACCGAGCTTGCCGCGGGCGGGTAAGGACGGGCGCGCGGACGCGCAGGCCCTGCTCCGGGGCCTGCCCTCGGTGGACGCGCTGATCGGCGCGCTCGCGGGCCAGCGCGCGCTCGCGGGGGTCCCGCGTCCCCGCCTGACCGCGGCGGTGCGGGAGGCCCTGGCCGGCGAGCGGCGCCGCCTGCTCGAGTCGGGCGGGCCCGCCGCGGACGCGGAGACGCTCGGTCGCCGGGTCGCGGCCGCGCTCACCCAGAGCGGCCTCTTCTCGCTCGCCCCCGTGATCAACGCTACCGGCGTCGTGCTCCACACGAACCTCGGCCGCGCGCTGCTCTCCCCGCTGGCCCAGGAGCGGCTTCGCGAGGTGGCCTCCGCGTACTCGAACCTCGAGATGGATCTCTCCCGCAAGGAGCGCGGCTCACGCTACGCGCACGTGGACGGGCTGCTGCGTCGCCTCTCCGGCGCGGAGGCGGCGCTCGTGGTCAACAACTGCGCCTCCGCGGTGCTGCTCGCCCTCGAGACGCTCGCGCGGGGCAAGGAAGTGATCGTCTCGCGCGGCGAGCTCATCGAGATCGGCGGCGAGTTCCGCATCCCGGACATCATGCGGCGCTCCGGCGCCGTGCTGCGCGAGGTCGGCACCACCAACCGGACGCACCTCAAGGACTACGTCAACGCGATCGGCCCCGAGACCGGGCTGATCCTCAAGGTCCACACGTCCAACTATCGCGTCGTCGGCTTCACCGCCGCGGTGTCCTCCCGCGAGCTCGCCGAGCTGGGGCGCGGCCGCGGCGTCCCGGTCATGGAGGATCTGGGCTCCGGGTGCTTCGTCGATCTGACCCGCTACGGCTTCCCCTACGAGCCGACCGTCCCGGAGGTGGTGGCCTCCGGCGTGGATCTCGTCTCGTTCTCGGGTGACAAGCTCCTCGGCGGCCCGCAGGCCGGCATCCTGGTGGGCCGCGCGGAGCTGGTCGAGCGCCTGGCCCGCAACCCGCTCAATCGCGCGCTGCGCATCGACAAGTTCACGGTGGCCGCGCTCGAGGCCACCCTCTACGCCTACGAGGCGGGGACCGCGCTCGAGTCCATCCCGACGCTCCGGATGCTGACCGAGCCGGTGGCGTCGGTGCGCCGGCGCGCGCGCCGGCTCCTCGGCCGCCTCTCCGCGGAGACGCAGCGGGCCCTCGGGGCGCAGGTCGTCGAGTCGACGTCCCAGGTGGGCGGCGGCGCCCTGCCCACCGTGGAGCTGCCCACCGCGGCGCTCGCCCTCGGCACCGCCGCGCTTCCCGCCGAGCGGCTGGACGAAGCGCTCCGCTCGGGCCGCCCCCCGGTTCTGGGCCGTCTCCTCGACGATCGCCTGCTGCTCGACTGCCGCACGATCCTCGCTTCCGACATCGCGCCCCTGGCCGGGCGCCTCGCCTCCCTCTAGCCCGTCGACCGCCACGATGCGACACGTCGTCGTCGGCACCGCCGGGCATATCGATCACGGGAAGACGTCGCTCGTGAAGGCCCTCACCGGCACCGACACCGACCGCCTCCCGGAGGAGAAGGCGCGGGGCATCACGATCGATCTCGGGTTCGCGTTCCTGGAGGAGCCCGACGGTCTCGTGATCGAGATCGTGGACGTGCCGGGCCACGAGCGCTTCGTGAAGAACATGCTGGCGGGGGCGGGGGGCATCGACCTGGCCCTCCTGGTCGTCGCGGCCGACGAGGGCGTGATGCCGCAGACGCGCGAGCACCTGGCCATCTGCCAGCTCCTGCGCATCAAGTCGGGGCTCGTGGTCCTGAGCAAGGCCGACCTGGCCGAGCCCGAGTGGATCGAGCTGGTGCGTGACGACGTGCGCCGCGCGCTCGCCCCCACCTTCCTCGCGGGCTGCCCGATCGTGCCCGCCTCGGTGAAGACGGGCGCGGGGCTCCCCGAGCTGCGGGGGGCGCTGGCCGGCCTCGCGCGCGCGGTGCCCGCCAAGGATCCCGATCGCACTGCGCGCCTGCCGATCGACCGCGTGTTCACGGTGAAGGGCTTCGGCACCGTGGTGACCGGTACCCTGGTCGCGGGGCGCTTCGCGGTCGACGAGAAGGTCGAAGTGTATCCGCGAGGCGTGCAGTCGAAGGTGCGCGGCCTGCAAGTGCACGGCCACACCGTGCCGGAGGCCACCGCCGGCCAGCGCACCGCGGTGAATCTCCAGGGCGTCGAGCGGGCCGCGATCGAGCGCGGCGACGTCCTGGCGCCCGCGGGCGCCCTGGTGCCGACGCTCCTGCTCGACGGTACCCTCGAGCTGCTGGAGGATGCGCCGCGGCCGATCAAGGCGCGCGACCGCGTTCGCTTCCACGTGGGCACCCAGGAGGTGATGGCGCGCGTCCTCCCGGTGGACCGACCCGAGCTCGCGCCCGGCGGCTCCTGTCACGCCCGCTTCCGGCTGGAGGCCCCGGTGGTGGCATTGCCCGGCGATCGCTTCGTGGTGCGGTCCTACTCGCCGATCGTGACGATCGGCGGCGGCACCGTGCTGGACATCGCGCCGCCGCGCTTCAAGCGACGGGGCCCCGCGCTCGCCGCCCACCTGGGGCTGCTCGCCACCGGCGAGCCCCCCGCGGTGCTGGAGGAACACCTGAAGCAGGCCGGGGTCGCGGGCGCGCGGGTCGGCGATCTCCGGGCCCGGACGCCCTTCGGCCCGCAGCAGCTCCGGCAGCTCCTCGACCAGCTCCAGCACGACGGCCGCGCGCTCGCGGTGGATCGCGAGTGGTACCTGCATCGCGACGCGAGTGACCGGCTGCGCTCCCAGACCCTGGCGCTCCTCGAGGCGTTCCACACCGAGAACCCCCTGCGGGGCGGCATCTCCCGGGAGGAGCTGCGGAGCCGGGTGGGGAACGCCCAGGAGCGGGTGTTCACCCAGCTCCTGACCTCGCTGGAGGCGGAAGGGATCGTCAAGAGCGAGCGGGATCAGGTGCGCCTCGGCTCGCACGCCATCCGGCTCAGCGCCGATCAGGAGCGGGTGGTCCGAGGGCTCGTGGCCGACTACCGCGCGGCGGGCGCAGCGCCCCCGAGCCCCGAGGAGGCCCTGGGCCGGCTGGGCGTCAAGGGCTCGGAAAAACACGAGCTCTTCCAGGTCCTGGTCGCGGACCGGACCCTGCTGCGCGTGAAGGAG
The DNA here is from genome assembly GCA_946479205.1 of uncultured bacterium. The sequence goes on from CAMLFJ010000013.1 coordinate 9,519, forward strand.
TCGCTCTTCTTCCACGCCGAGGCGCTCCGGACCATCCAGGAGCAGCTGGTGGCCCACCTGCGCCAGAAGAAGGAGATCGGCCCCGCCGACTTCAAGGATCTCTTCGGGGTCAGCCGGAAGTACGCCATCCCCCTGATGGAGTACTTCGACACCCAGCGCGTCACCGTGCGGGTGGGGGAGCGCCGGGTGCTCCGGGAGGGCCACGGCCGCGTTGACAACCCCGGAGCGGGCGCGTAGGGTAAGGGGGCGTCAGGAAAAGGAAAGGAGTCCCGCCATGTTCGGTCTGGGATATCAAGAGCTGCTGTTGATCCTGGTCATCGTGCTGATCCTCTTCGGGGCCCAGCGTCTCCCCGATCTGGCCCGCTCGCTCGGTGGCAGCATCAAGGAGTTCAAGAAGGGCGTGGCCGAGGTGAAGGACGAGCCCGCGGCGGCCGTGAAGAAGGACGACGAGAAGAAGGCGTAGCTCCGCTCCCCTGAAGCACTTCGTCACCCGCCTCCTCGACTCTTCCCGTATCGCCCGCGTGGCGCGCCACGGCGATCTCTGCATGGCGCTGGGGCTCGCCGTCGTCACGCTGCTCTCGCGCTGGCCCTACCGGGCGCGCATGCTCTACAACTGGGACGCGGTCCAGTTTGCCCTCGCGCTGCGCGAGTTCGACGTCGCCAAGCACCAGCCGCATCCGCCCGGGTACCTCCTCTACGTCGGGCTCGGCCGTCTGTTCAACGCCTCGCTCGGGGATCCGACGCTCGCGTACGTCGCGCTCGCGATGCTCTTCAGCGCCGGCTCCACCTTCGTGCTCTACGCGCTGGCCCGCCGGCTCTACGATCGCGCCACCGCCCTGGTGGCCGCGTCGCTGCTCGCGGTCAGCCCGCTCTTCTGGTTCTACGGCTCGGTGGGCCTCACCTATGCCGGCGAGGCGTTCGCCGCGTCGGTGGTGGCGTGGTTCGCCTACGCGACCCTCGGCGGCAGCGCGCGGCATCTCTACTGGGGTGCGCTGGCCCTGGGTCTCACCGGTGGCATACGCCAGTCGGTGCTCCTCCTCCTGCTGCCGCTCTGGCTCGGATGCGCGCTGCGGGGCGTCCGCTCGCGGCGTCGCATCGCGCTGGCGGGCGGGATCCTGGTCGGATCGGTGCTCGCCTGGCTCGTGCCGATGATGTGGCTGAGCGGCGGCCCCGCCGCCTATGTCGCCGCCTCCACGCAGCTCTACGGCTCCGTCTTGCTCCCGACGTCCGTGCTCGGCGGCTCGCTCGAGATCACGCTCGCCCAGGTGCGCTACCTGCTCGAGTCCACCCTGGTCGGGCTCGGCCCGCTCGGACTGGTCGCCCTGGCCCTGCCGGTCTACGTGCGCCGCGTCGGCTGGCGCGCGCCCGAGCTCTTCTTGCTCGCGTGGATGCTGCCCGCGGGGATCTTCTACACGCTCGTGCACTTCGGGCAGGCGGGCTACGTGCTGACGTTCCTGCCCGCGCTCGTGATCCTGCTGAGCCGCGTGCTCGTGTGGGCGGTCGCGGCGGGCTCGGAGCGGTGGCGCCGGCCCAACTGGCGCTGGGCGCTCACCGCCGCCGCGGTGCTACCGCTGGTGCTGATCAATACCGGCTTCTTCGTGAGCGCGCGTCCGCTGCCGCGCGAGTTCGACCACCGCGCGGCCCGCGATACATGGCTCTGGCGGGCGCGCGACGAGTTCCACGACTGGATCATGAGCCGTACCGCGGCCGCCCTGCGCGAGCACGAGGCGGTGATCCGCACCTACGTCGAGACCATCCGCACCGTCTACGAGCCCTCCGACACCGCGCTGGTCACCGAGCTCGGCAATCCGCGCTCCTATCCGTGGCTGCGCCACGCCATGTTCTACATGCCGGAGTATCCGATCTACCAGGTACAGGTCGGCCCGATGCCCCCGGGCTTCTACGCGCCGCAATCGTCCGCGACCATGATCCTCACCCCCGGCTCGCACATCCGGCTGCCCGCCGAGACGCGCCGGCTCGTCTGGTTTGTGGATCACTGGGATCCGGCGACGCCGCGGCCCGCCGGCCTGCGGGAAGTCCAGCTTCCCTACGGGCGGTATCTCTACGTCCTGCCGCTCACCCGCACGCCCGCCGAGTACGCCGGCTACACCTTCGAGCGCGCCACCCGGTGAGGGGCCGGACGCTCGCGGTCGCCGTCCCCGCCGTCGCGCTCGCCCTCGCGATCGGCCTCTTCCTGGTGAGGACGCGACAGCTCGCGGGGGAGCTCGGCGTGGCGGCCTTCCCCCTCGACGACTCGTGGATCCACATGCAGTTCGCCCGCAACCTGGCCGAGGGACGCGGCTTTTCCTACAACCCGGGCGTGCCGGTGTCGGGCTCGACCGCGCCGCTCTGGACGCTCGCGCTCGGCGGCGCCTTCGCGGTGCTCGGCAGTCATCCGGTGCTCGCCAAGGTGCTCGGGATCGGTGCCACGCTCGGCACCGCGTGGCTCGCCGGGCGCCTCGCGCTGATGTGGACGGATCGGGCCGCCGCGGCCCTGCTCGCCTCGGTGCTCGTGGCGCTGACCGGGCCGATGGTGTGGGGCGCGCTCTCCGGCATGGAGGTCGCGTTGGCCGCGCTGCTCGTGACGGCCGCGCTCCTGCTTCACGCGCGCGGACGCGCCGGGGCCGCCGGCGCCGCGCTCGGCGCGGCGGCGCTCGCTCGTCCCGAGGCGGTCCTGCTCCTGCCGCTCTTCTGGCTGGCCGGCCCGCTCACCGGACGGCGCGCGCTGGCGTGGGGTCTTCCGGTCGCGGGATTCCTGGCGCCCTGGATCGCCTTCAACCTGGCGACGACCGGGACCCCGTTGCCCGCCACCGCGGCGGCGAAGATCGAGGGCGGTCTCGTCGGCTACCTGGCGGGTGTCCGTGAGCCGCTCCGCACGACGCTCCTCGGGCGGCCGTGGCAGTTCGAGACGGAATGGGTGCGCTGGCTGTGGCGAGTGGACGCGCTGCTGCCGCTCCTGCTGCTGCCCGGCCTCTGGTGGCTCGGTCGCCGCGTCGGGCGCGCCGCGCTGATTCCCGCCTCCGTGCTCGTGCTCCATCCGCTCTTGATGGCCGTGCTCGCGCCCTATCGCGCGCCGTCGTTCCAGGAAGGTCGTTACTCCATCCACCTCCTCCCGCTCGCTCTCGTCGTTGCGATCGTCCCCGTCACCCCGCTCTTCTCCTCTTCCTTCCTATCCCCCACCCGGGAAGAGGGCGGGGCGAGGGGGTGGGTCAGGGGGTACGCGGGCTGGCTCGCCGCCGCCGCGCTCCTCGTCGGCGCGATCGCGGCCCTGCCGTCCGCGGCCTCCCGCTACGGCTGGGCGGTCCAGAACATCGAGGCGATGCAGGTGCATCTCGGTCACTGGGTCGCGCGCAACACGCCGCCCACCGCGCGGATCGGGCTGAACGACGTCGGCGCGATCACGTACATCTCACGTCGGGAAATCGTGGACGTGATGGGCCTGGTCACGCCCGCCATCATTCCGTTCCGTCGTGACGGCGAGAAGGGTGTGCTGCGCTACCTCGAGCAGGCCTGCCCCGACTACCTGATCGTGTTCCCGGCCTGGTTCCCGACCATTGCCGAGATGGCCGATCGCTTCCACCCGGTGTACCGCGTCCGCCTCGACCACAACGAGGTGGCGGGGGCCGACGAGCTCGTGGTCTACGAGACCGCCTGGAGCCGGTGGCGCGCGGATCGGGGGCCCTGTCCGGGCGCGGTGGCCCGGGGGCCGGAGACTCTCGAGGATCCGGCCGCGGAAATACCCGGGACCCGTATAATCGCTAGCAGGTATCCATGAAGGGTCGCGACCCCGCTCTCGTGATGGGCCTGGCGCTCGGCCTCCTGCTGACGGGCGCGATCGCGCCCGTGTCCGCGCAGATCTACCGGTGGACGGACGAGCGCGGCAACGTCCAGTTCTCCCAGGGCATCCAGAGCGTGCCGTCGCAGTTCCGCGGCGGCGCGGTGATCGTGGGCCCGCAGAGCCAGCCCGCGCCGCCCGCCCCCGCCACGTCCGAGCCGGCGGCGCCGAGCGCCCCGCCCGCGGGAGTGGCCCGCATCCCGTTCACGCCCGGCCAGCCGATCGTCGTGGCCGCCAAGATCAACGGTGGTGGCACCACCCAGCTCATCCTCGACACGGGCGCCCAGGGGACGCTGATCAGCCCGACGGCCCTGGCCGCGCTGGGCATCAGCTATCGCGATGCGGTGCGCGGCTCCATCAAGGGTGTGACCGGCGACGCCAATGTCCTCGCGGTCAGGATCGAGAGCATCGAGGTGGACGGCGCCCGGGTCGGCCCGTTGATGGTCGTCTCGCACGATTCGGGTCTCGGAGCGGGACGTGACGGCCTGCTCGGCCGTGACTTCCTCGACAACTTCATCGTCAACATCGACAGTGTCGCCCGCGTCGTCACGCTGACCCCCAAGAAGTAGCCCCGCCGTCGGCCCACTCGGGGGCCCTGTTCTTGCCGGGACCCCTGAGGAGTGTTAGCGTTGGCCTTCCATGGATTACAAGGACACGCTAAACCTGCCCAAGACCGCCTTTCCCATGAAGGCCAACCTGCCCAAGATGGAGCCGGAATGGCTCGAGCGCTGGGCGGCGATGGACATCTACGGGCGGATCCGGCAGGCCTCGGCGAACCGTCCGCGCTGGATCCTCCACGACGGGCCGCCCTACGCGAACGGCCACATCCACCTGGGCACGGCGCTGAACAAGATCCTCAAGGATCTCGTGGTGAAGTCGCGCTCCATGCTGGGCCACGACGCGGTCTACGTGCCCGGATGGGATTGTCACGGGCTGCCGATCGAGCACCAGGTGGACAAGGAGCTCGGCCTCGACCAGGCCAGCGTGGACGTGCGCCAGGCGATGGACCCGGTCGAGAAGCGCCGCCGCTGCCGCGAGTACGCGGCCAAGTTCATCGACATCCAGCGGCAGGAGTTCCGCCGGCTCGGCGTGTTCGGCGACTGGGAGAACCCCTACCAGACGATGGCGCCCGCCTACGAGGCGGTGATCGCGCGCGAGTTCGGCCGGTTCGTGGGCCGCGACCTGGTGCACAAGGGCCTCAAGCCCGTGCACTGGTGCATGTACTGCAAGACCGCGCTGGCCCAGGCCGAGGTGGAGTACGAGGATCAGACCACGCCCTCGGTCTACGTGAAGTTCCCGGTCAAGGCGGTTCCCGAGCCGATTGCCCGAGCGGTGGGCGGGCGGCCGGTCTCGCTCGTGATCTGGACGACCACCCCCTGGACCCTGCCCGCCAACCTCGCGATCGCGGTGCACCCGATCGAGACCTACACCGCGGTGGAGCTCGACGGCCAGGCTCTCGTCGTCGCCCAGCCGCTGGTCGAGGCCTTCCTGCGCCTGCCCGGCGTGAAGGGGCTCGGCACCGCGCTGCCGCTCGCGGTGCCGGGGCAGGCGCTCGAGGGCGTGGTGGCCCGCCACCCGTGGATCGATCGCGACGTGCCGGTGCTCACCGCGGACTTCGTGGCGATGGATGCGGGCACCGGCCTGGTGCACATCGCGCCCGGCCACGGTGAGGAAGACTACGAGCTCGGCCGCCGGGCCGGGCTCAAGATCTACAACCCGGTGGACGACGACGGGCGGTTCATCGCCGAGGTGGCCCACTTCGCGGGCCAGACGGTGTGGGAGGCGAACCCGCGGATCATCGAGCACCTGCGCTCGGTCGGCGCGCTCGTGGCCCAGGTCCCGCTGCAGCACACGTACCCCCACTGCTGGCGGTGCAAGAACCCGACGCTGTTCCGGGCCACCGAGCAGTGGTTCCTCGCGCTGGACCGCCACGGGCTCCGGCAGAAGGCCCTCGACGCGATCCGGAACGAGGTGACCTGGATCCCGGGGTGGGGCGAGGAGCGCATCTACAACATGGTGGCGCACCGGCAGGAGTGGGTCATCTCGCGCCAGCGCGTGTGGGGCGTGCCGATCGTCGCCTTCTACTGCGCGAGCTGCGAGGCGCTGCTCCTCGACGAGGCCCTGGTCACGCACGTGGCCGGGATCATGCGCGACGGCGCGGGCGCGGACGAGTGGTACACGCGGGAGGCGGCCGCCCTCCTGCCCGCGGGCACCCGCTGCCCGAAGTGCGGGAGCGGGGAGTTCCGCAAGGAGACCGACATCCTCGACGTGTGGTTCGACTCCGGCTGCAGCCACGCCGCGGTGCTCGAGCCCCGGCCCGAGCTGCACTGGCCCGCCGAGATGTATCTCGAGGGCTCGGACCAGCATCGCGGCTGGTTCCACTCCTCGCTCCTCGAGGCGGTGGGCACCCGCGACCGGCCGCCCTACCGCGCGGTCCTCACCCACGGCTTCGTGGTGGACGGCGAGGGGCGGAAGATGTCCAAGTCCGGCGGCAACAACGTCTCGCCGGAGGAGCTCATCCCGAAGTACGGCGCCGAGGTGCTGCGTCTGTGGGTCGCCGCGGAGGATTCCTCCGAGGACATCCGGTTCTCGCTCGAGATCATGAACCGGCTCGCCGACGCCTACCGGCGCATCCGCAACACCTCCCGCTTCCTGCTCGGCACGCTCGCCGACTTCGACCCGGAGCGCGATCGGCGCCCCTACGCGGAGATGGACGAGCTCGACCACTGGGCCCTGCTGCGGCTCGGCGGGCTCATCGCGCGGGTGCGGAAGGGGTACGAGGACTACCAGTTCCACGTCGCCTTCCACGCGATCCACAACTTCTGCGCGGTGGATCTCTCGTCGCT
>CAMLFJ010000014.1 GCA_946479205.1 uncultured bacterium
GAGTGCCCGTGCGCTTGGCCAGGTCGGCGGGGGTGGTCGGCCCGAGATCGCGCAGCGCGCGGAAGAGCCCGAGCTTGTCACCGGTGACCACGAGGGCGGCGTGGAAGTTTGCCCCGATGTCCACGACGGCGCGGCCGAGGAGCGCGTCGAGCTTCGCTTGATCGATCGCCATGAGGGGCCTCCTGTTCTGATGAGGGGTGAGCAACGGTGGATTCTGCCGAGGGGGGCCCAGCATCGGGAATGCCAGATCGCAACTATGCGGAACTCCTGAGACCGTGCCCGCCGGGTCGGGGAGTGCGGGCGGCATCCTGCCTGGGCCCTCGGAAGAATGCCCGAGGGGTCAGAAGGCGAGCGGGACCTCGCGCCCTTCACGAAGCGAGCGCTCCGCCTCGACGCACACGACGACGCGCTTGCGCGCCTCCTCGCCCGACACCAGCGGCCGGCGTTCCCGGAAGGCCGCGACGGCCTGCGCGAGCTGCGTCTCGAGCTCGAACAGCTCGCCGGAGGGGGCGAGGGCGACGGTCTCGACCTCCCCGCCGCGCCGCTTCACCTTCAGCTCGAACGCGGGCTGGCGCGTGCGGTCCAGCGTGCCCGACCACCAGGCCCGGATGGAGCCCTCCCGCCCGACCACCTCGGTCACGTGGTGGTACTCGAAGGCGGCGAGCGTCTCGGTGACCACCGCGTAGGCCCCGCCGGGGAACCGCAGAAGCGCGGTGAAGTTGTCCTCCATGCCTTCCTTGGGCATGCCTTCCTTGGGCATGCCTTCCTCGGGGCGCCGGCCGTTGCCGAGGGCCAGGACCGACACCGGATCGCCGTGGCGCTCGAGGTACCACATCAGGGAATCGAAGGCGTGGACCGGCTCCTCGAGGATCCAGGAACCCACTCGCGACCGGTCGTGCCGCCAGCCGTCGGCGCCGGGCCGGTAGGGGAAGCGGAAGAGGGTGTGGAGCGCGTACATCGGGTCTCCGATATCGCCCGCGTCGATGATCGCCTTCACGGTGCCCCACTGGGTCGAGAGCCGGAGCTCGTGGCCGATGCTGAGCATCCGCCCGCTCCGGCGGGCCGCCGCGAGGAGCCGATCGCACTCGGCCGCGGTCGCGGCCATCGGCTTCTCGAGCAGGACGTCCTTGCCCCGGTCGAGGGCGGCGACGCCGATCTCCGCGTGGAGGTGGTTGGGCGCCACGATGTCGGCCACGTCCACGTCGGGGCGGGCCAGCAGCTCCCGGTAGTCGAGGTGCACCGGCACGTCGGGGAAGTCGCGCCGCGCGAGGGCCGCGGTCGCCTCGCTGCGGCAGGCGATGGCGGCCAGCACCGCGCCGGGCGCCTTGCCGATGGCGGTCGCGTGGTGGCGGCCCCAGAGCCCGTAACCGATCAGACCGAAGCGCATGGCTATCCTTTCACCGCGCCCGAGACCAGCCCGCGCACCACGTATTTCTGGAGCAGCAGCACCAGGGCGAGGGTGGGCAGCAGGCCGAGCAGGCAGATCGCCATCATGAGGGTGAAGAAGACGAAGTAGTCCGAGACGAGGCCGGCCAGGATCACCGGCACCGTCATGGCCTCGGGCCGGCTGACCACGATGAGCGGGATCAGCAGCTCGTGCCACGAGATGATGAACAGGATGACCGCGCACGCGGCCAGGCCCGGGGTCGAGAGCGGCAGGATCATCCGCACGAACGCGGTGAAGCGCGTGCAGCCGTCGATCCGGGCCGCGTCCTCCAGCTCGCCGGGGAAGGACGCGAAGTAGGGCACCAGGATCATGATCGCGTACGGGATCAGGAAGCCGACCTCGGCGAGGATCACGCCGGTGAGCGAGTTGAGCAGCCCGTAGGTCCGGAAGAGGACGTAGAGCGGGACCATGAGGACGATCAGCGGCACCATGCGGCTCATCGCGCTCATCTGCAGCAGGGTCTGGGTCCAGCGCACCTTGAGCCGGGCGATGGTGTAGGCCGACAGGCTGGCGAGGGCGAGCACGACCAGGGTGACCGAGACCCCGACGACCAGACTGTTGAGGAACGCGGCCGGGAAGCGCTCCACCGACTTGGGCAGGTAGGACACCTGCTCGAAGATCGGCCCGCGCTGAGCGCCCGCGGAGAGGATGAGCCGGAAGTTGGCCGCGGTGTACTCGCGCGGCAGGAGGGCCCGCGTGTCACCCTGGAGCGTCTTCTCCGACTGGACGCTCGACAGGACGAGAGGCAGGAGCGGCGCGATCAGGAACGCGATCGCCACGAGGTTCGCGACCCAGAGGGCCGCCCGCCGCGGCCACGACAGGTGCCGGCTCACCACTCCACCCGCCGGTAGACGAAGCGCACGTAGAGGAGCGCGAAGGCTCCGATGATGAGGGTGAGCCCCCACGCGGACGCCGCGCCGAGGCCGATGTTGAACGGGGGCTGGAACGACATCCGGTAGGTGTACCAGGCCGCCACCCAGGTATCATTGCCGGGCCCGCCCTGGGTGATGGCGAGGATCTCGTCGAACACCATGAAGGCGAAGGTGGTGCGGAGGATCAGGGTCACCGCGATGATCGGGCGGAGCAGGGGCAGGGTGAGGCTCCAGAACGCGGCCCAGCCCGAGGCGCCGTCCACCTCCGCCGCCTCGTAGAGCTCGCGGGGGATACCCTGGAGCGCCGCGTGGTAGAGGAGGATGTTGAACGGGGTGGTGCGCCACACGTAGGCGACGATGACCGCCGCCATCGCGAAGGTGGGGTGCCCCAGCCAGTTCACGTAGCCGTCGATCGCGCCGAGGGCGGCCAGCACCCGGTTGAGATAGCCGTACTGGGCGTTGAAGATGAACGACCAGAGCAGCCCGTTCACGATCGGTGGCACCGCCCACGGGACCAGGATCAGGACGCGGGTCACGCGGGAGAGCCACACGCGCTCCTCGTTCACGATCAGCGCGATCACGAGCGCGATCACCACCTCGAGGGCGACCGAGACGAGGACGAAGACCAGGGTGTGCCGGAGCGAGAGCCAGAAGAGATCGTCCCGGACGAGTCGGGCGAAGTTGGCGAGGCCCGCGAACGGGAACTCCCCGGTGCGGAGCTGGCGCAGGCTCACCTCGTGCAGCGAGAGGTAGCCCGCGTAGACGATCGGGTAGGCCAGCACCAGGGCCAGGCAAACGATCGACGGCGCGTTCATCAGCGCCGCGAGTCGTCCCGCCGACAGCTCCCCACGCCGGAGCGCGGTTGCCGGGCTCACGGTTTGCCCCGTGCGGCCAGGGTCAGCGTGGAGGTCAGGCGCTCTTGGCCTTGGCGACGGCCGCGGCCATGTTGTCGCACGCCTGATCCGCGGTGATCTTGCCCTGCAGGCAGGCGGTCAGCTCCACGTTCATCGCGTCGCTCCAGCGCGGATACCACTTCTGGGAGACCGCGGGCACCACGTCGGAGAAGTTGGACGCGCGCTTCCAGACGTCGAGGATCGTCGGCACGTCGCCCCACTTCGCCCAGCCCTGCTTGAGCAGATCGCTCTCCATCACCGACTGGTAGCCGCTGCCGAGCATGGCGTCGGTGGCCAGCCGATTGGCCTGGGTATACTGCCCGTCCTTGGTGCGGCCGCCCAGGTACTGGAGCAGCTTCCAGGCCCACTCCTTGTTCTTGGTCGCGCTCGGCAGGATGTAGAGCATCGTGTAGCCGATGGTCTTGCCGTCGCCCGGGTGCCCGACCACGCGCCCCTTGCCCGCGATCGGCGAGTTGGCGGCGTCGTTCACCAGGCTCACGTAATAGTGGTGGAGCGTCCCGAGGTAGACGTGCTGGCCCGCGTTGAACGCCTTCACCGCCGGGATGAAGCGAAGGTTGAGCGAGTTGGGATCCGCCAGCTCCTCCTTGAACGTGTTCTGCCACCACTTGAGCGTCTCGCGGGCGATGGAGCCGGCCCCGAGCTGGGGGGCAAGCTGCTTGTCGAAGATCACGCCGCCGCGGTTGTGGGTCATGCTGAACCACGTCGCGGGGAGCTGCTCGAAGCCCGCGCCGGCCACCCAGAGGATCGGATACTTGCTGACCCCGTCCTTCTTGGCCTTGCGGCACTGCTCGAGCAGCTCGGGATAGCTCTTGAACGGCTTGCCCTTGAACCCGGCCTTGGCGAGCAGCTCGTCGTTGTAGATGAAGACCCACACCGTGGAGAAGTAGGGAAGGCCCCACGTCTTGCCGTCGCGCTGGGCGATCGCCCGGGTGAACGGCGTGAAGTCCTTGACGTACTGATCCACGCCGGGCAGCCCGTCGATCGGCGTGGCGATGCCCTGGTCGATGTAGCTCGCGAGGTACTGCATGGGCGACTGCGAGACGTCGACCGTATCGCCGGCCGCGTACATGGCGGTGAGCTTCGCCACCTGGGGCTCGACGTTGGGCTCGATGATCTGGTTGACCTTGACCGACCAGTCCTGCTCGAACTGCTGGGCGATCTGCTCGTAGATCTTGCCGTATTGCCAGACCACGAAGGTGACGCTGGCCGGGTTGCCCGCGGGACGCGCGGCCCAGGGCCCCGCCGGCTGCGCGCCGAGGGTGCCCGGCATCATCGACAACCCCGCCGCCGCGGCGGACGTGCGGAGGAACTGGCGGCGATCGAGGGGGGCGAGCGAGAACGGTGGTCTGGCCATGGCTTCCTCCCGAGCAGGAGGTTCACTCCCGAGCGACGTGGGCGCGTGCAGCATAGGCGAAGCGGGCCGCGTCCCGCAAGAGGCGGTATACTGCCCGCACCACCCATCAAGGAGGACGCGCCATGGCTCCCAGAGGGTTCTCCCATATCGGCCTCTCGACGCTCGACCTGGACCGCACGCGCGACTTCTACGAGCGCGTGCTCGGGTTCAAGCCGGTGCGCTGCGACATTCTCAAGATCAAGGAGGGGGGCCAGATCCGCCACATCTTCTTCGATACCGGGCGCGATCAGCTCCTCGCCTTCATGGAGGCCACCGGGGTACCGGGGGTTCCCGCGGAGTACGACGCGGGGATCAACCGCGGACTCGGCGTGCCAGGCGTGTTCTATCACTTCGCGTTCGAGGCGGGCACGGAGACGGCGCTGATCGAGAAGCGCGCCGAGCTGCGCGCGAAGGGGGTCGAGGTGACGGAGGTGGTGGATCACGACTGGGCCAAGTCGATCTACTTCAAGGATCCGAACGGCATCCAGCTCGAGTTCTGCTGCTACACGCGCGACCTGAACGCAGACGACGCCCGCATGCAGCACCGCGCGGAGATCTCGGTCCGCCGCCTGGGGCTGGAGGATCCGGTGGCGCTGAGCTCGGCCCCGCGATAGCGGCGCCGGCCCGGGTTCGATCGATGAGGCGGGTTCTCTACATCGTGGCGCGCGAGCGCCCCGCTCTGCGCGGGTACCTGATGACCAGGACGGGCGCCCGATCCTCCGACGTCGTCGAGATCAAGGCGGACGAGCGGCGGGGCGACCGTCGGCGGTCGAGCGAGGCGCGGGATCCGGAACGACGTCGCGCCGAGCGGCGACGGCATCCGAGTCTGGACCGCGATCTTCAGGCCCGCGGCTATGCCACCGTGATGCAGTCCGAGGGCCGGGCCACGCGGACGCGGGGCCCGGCGCGGGAGCCGGCCATGATCTGGCGCCCTCGATCGACCGCGTGGCAACGGGCCGTCCGCGCGAGGCGGCGGCATCTCGCGCGCCGGCCGTGGATCATGTGGATCGTCATGCTGGTCCCGCCCCTCGTTCTGCTGCTCGTCGTGGCCCGCTTCATTCGGTAGGGACCCCCGCGGCGCGACCACCAGGGATGGTGGTTCGCGCCGGATGTTTTTTTCTGCCGCTTCTTCGCGGTCGTGCCCTGAAGATGTTCCGCGACGGAGGGCACACGCCGATGAGCTTTCTGCTGGTCTACCTGCTGCTGGCGTTCGTGTTTGGCTTCGGCTTCCTCTGCGCGTCCGCGCTCACGGTCGGCGACGACTAGGGCCGATTCGTGTCAGCCGTCTGACAGTCCCCGTAAGTCCCCGTATCGCCCGCTCGGCGGTTCCGCGTTTCCCCCCGGCTAGTTAGGCCTTGGCTTGGCCCTTGCTGTTTCCTCCCCATCGACCCACCTCGACGGGATGGAGGATCAGTCATGACGCCACGCTCCCCATCGGTCGGTTTCCGCGCCGTCCTCGCCCTTGGCTTGATGATCGGTTTCTACGCGCTGGCCCTCGGGCTCGCGGGCTCGCTGCTCTGGGTTCCGTACGCGGCGCTCAACTACGCGTACCGCATTCCCGTCAAGCTGGCCCTCGGGTGCCTCGTCGGCGGGATCGTCATCCTCTGGTCCATCCTGCCGCGGCCGGATCGCTTCGAAGCGCCCGGTCCCGAGCTTCTGCCCGCCAAGCACCCGAAGCTCTTCGGGATGATTCGCGGGGTGGCCCAGGCCACGAAGCAGGAGATGCCCGCCGAGGTCTATCTGGTGGGCGACATGAACGCGTGGGTCGCCCATCGGGGCGGGCTGATGGGCCTGGGCGCGCGCGGGATCATGGGGCTCGGCCTGCCGCTGCTGCAGACCCTCAGCGTCTCGGAGCTGCGCGCGGTCCTGGCCCACGAGTTCGGGCACTACCACGGCGGTGACACGAAGCTCGGGCGGTTCGTCTACGTGACGCGCGCGGCGATCGGACGGACGCTCGAGAACCTGGGGCGCTACGGGTCAATTCTTCAATTCCCGTTCATCTGGTACGGGCGGGTCTTCCTCCGCGTGTCCCACGCGGTCTCGCGCCGCCAGGAGCTGGCCGCCGACCGCCTCGCCGCGGAGGTGGTGGGCGCGCGCCCGCTGGCCGAGGGCCTGAAGAAGATCGACGTCGCCGCGCCCGTGTTCGGCTACTACTGGTCGAACGAGGTGGCGCCGGTGCTGCGAGCCGGTTTCGTTCCCCCGCTCGCCGCCGGCTTCCAGCAGTTCGTGGCCGGCGAGATCGGCCAGAAGGCGATGGCCGCCGCCCGCGAGCGTTCGCTCAGCGGAGGCAAGGGCGACGTCTTCGACACGCATCCCCCGCTGCGCGAGCGGCTCCTCGCACTCCAAGGCCTCCCTCCCGGCGCCGCCACCGACGCCGATCCCCTCGCGATCACGCTGCTGGCCGACCCGCAGGCGCTCGAGCGCGCGGTGATCGCCCCGGTTCTGCCCACGACCGAAGACCGGAAGCTTCCGCCGATCCAGTGGAGCGAGGTCGGTGAGCACGTCTATCAGCCGGTTTACCAGAAGGAGAGCGAGGCCGCGGCCGCCCACTGCCGTCCGGTTCTCGTGGAGGCGCTCGGGCAGCAGGCGAGCACCCTGTCCGAGAGCCTCGGCGCCAAGCTGCTCCCCGACTGGGAAGTCACCTCGGCGGAGACGCGGCAGCATCGCGGGAACTGGGCGCTCGGCTCGGCGCTGGCGGCCGCCCTCTCGCGGGCCGGGTGGACGACCGAGGCGCCCCCGGGCGAGCCGGTCGTGCTGAAGGCGCCGTCGGGCACCCTCGATCCGTTCAAGACGGCGCAGGAGCTGGTGAAGGGCGCGATGACTGCGGAGGCCTGGGCGAAGGAGTGCGAGCGGCTGGGCATCGCGGGGCTCGAGCTGTTCGGCGCGGGCCCGGTCGCGCAGAGCGTGCCGGCGAGCGCGCCGGCGCGAGAGGCTCCGCGCGCGGTGGTGCGCGCTCCGGCGCCCGCGCCGGTGGCGGCGGTGGCGGACGCGGCCGCCCCCAGGACGCGGCGGTGCTGGCGGTGCAAGGAACCGATGGCGTTGCCCGCGGAGAGCGGCGGCGAGCGGCCGCGGTGCGCGAAGTGCGGGACGCTGCAGTGGGTGCCGGTGTAGCGGATTCGAGCCTCAGCTCTCCGCGTACTCGACCAGCCGGCAGAGCGCGTTGACCAGCTGCATCTCCTCGATGGACTGGCAGCGGGCTTCCAGGAGGCGGGGCGAGCAGACCAGGACCGCAAGGCACTGCGCGCGCGAGATGGCCACGTTCAGGCGGTTGCGGGAGAAGAGGAACGTGAGGCTGCGGGGCACGTCCTCGCCGCTGGAGGTGGCCATCGAGAAGAAGACGATGGGCGCCTCCTGCCCCTGGAACTTGTCGACGGTCCCGACGCGGACCCCGGCCGGCAGGGCGGTGCGGAGCCGGAGGACCTGGGCGTTGTAGGGCGCCACGACCATGAAGTCGTCCTCGCGGAGCGGGCGGGTCGTGCCGTTGGCGTCGGTGAAGGTGCCTCCGCGCATGGCCGCGATCCGCTTCGCGATCTCGGCCACCTCTTCGTCGGAGGAGGACCGGTTGCCGTCGTGGTCGACCGGGGCGAACCGGATGCCCGTCCCGGCCGACGTGGTGCGGCGGGCCGCCGACGCGTCGGAGTGCAGCCGGCCCGCGTAGACGATCTCCGAGATGAAGTCGGACACACCCGGGTGCATGCGGAAGCTGCGCTCGAGGAACACGCCGCGGTCCTCTGGAATGGTCGGGGCGTCGCCGAGCAGGTGCTCGAGGACGGAGGCGCCCGAGCCCGAGGGGTGCACGGCCTGGGAGACCTGGGCGAGCTGGAGGGGATCGCCGAGGAGGATCAGGTTGCGGGCCGACGTGCCCATCGCGAGCGCGTCCGCCAGCGAGATCTGGCCGGCCTCGTCCAGGACGAGATAGTCCAGCGCGCCGTCGAGCTTCTCGCGGGAGAAGAGCCAGGCGGTGCCGGCCAGGAGCCGGACGTCGGGGCCGGCGCCCTCGAAGGTCGCGTTGTCCTCGTCGGATTTGATGAGCTCGCCGTCGTACTCGGACTCGGGGTTGCCGGTGGATTTCTTCAGCCCCTTGAAGCGCACGCCCGCCTCGCGCGCGACCTTCTCGATCTCGGCCAGCAGGTTGTGGATTGCCTTGTGGCTCTGGGCCGCGATGCCGACGCGCCGCCCACTGGCCAGCAGATGGACGACGATCCGCGCGCCCGTCCACGTCTTGCCGGTGCCGGGCGGCCCCTGCAGGAAGAGGTAGCTCCCGTCCAGCCCGAGGGCGAGCGCCTTCATCTCTGCCAGATCCGTGGTCTGGATCGTGGCGCCGGGGGCGCGGCCGTGGATGCGAGGGCGCTCGCGCGCGAGGATGGCCCGGAGCGCCCGGTAGCGGTCGGCCCCGGCGCGGATCGATTCGCCGACGCGCAGGAGGGCCGCGCGTTGAGTCGGAGTGTCGATGGGGCCCCCCGCGATGATCGCCTCGGGCAGGGAGCTCCCGCCGGCCTTCGGACCCCGCAGGAGACGGAGCGTGCCGACGGTGCCGGCATCGTCGATCTCCACGATCTCGCCGGCGGGCCTTCCGGTCGCCGGGTCGTGCACCGTGAGTCCTGGACGCAGCTTGTGGTCCTGGAGCGGGAAGGTGAGGGTGTAGACGAGCGACCGCTTCACCGGTCTGGGCGGCGTGCCGCGATCGGTGGCGAGATACGCGATCGCCTCGGTGTCCTCCAGCAGCTCGTCCGGCGACTTGCGGAGCCGGTCGAAGTAGGCCCACCAGGCGGGACGGGCCTCGCGCCGGTGGTACTCGAGCAGCTCGCCCGCGAGCCAGCGGGGTGAGCCGGGCTCGGCTCCCTCGACCAGCGCCTGGCGCAGTCGCCCGCGCGCGTCGAGGGCCTCGGTGGCTTCGGGGGACAGCGGCTGCGCTTCCGGCGGATCCGGCCACGGCAGGTCCGACGGGCGGATCCGGTGCAGCCACTCGAGCAGGCCCAGCGTGGCGAGGCAGTCCTCGCGATTGTAGGCCGCGATCTCGTCGAGCAGCGGCTCGTCCCGCTGGTGCAGCCAGCGCTCGTAGTGGAGGATGGCCTGCGTGCCCGACTGCACCGGCCCGCTCCGGACGAAGTCGAAGAGGGCCTCGACGTCCTTGAGGGAATAGCTGGGTACCCCCGCGCGCAGCGCCTGGCGCAGGATCGTGTGCAGGTCCACGAAGACCTTCCGGCGGAGCAGGTCGTCCACCTGGGCCTCGCGCGAGACGTACTCGGCCATCAGCCGCTTGAGCGTGCTCGGCTCCGAGCCGCTGAAGTGGTAGACGTGCAGATCGGGATGCGCGGCGAGCCGCGCGTGGACGAGGTCGACCAGGCCCTCGAATGCCCGGCGCTCGCCGTCGCGGTCGTGCGCCCAGAACGCCTGGTACCGCGGCTCGGGCCCGTCGAGCAGGAGCACCCCGAACAGGTACTCGAGGCCGCTCGCGGGCTCGAAGAAGGGATGGCCCTCGAGATCGAAGATCACGTCGCCGGGCGATCGCGGCGGCAGCCCCGCGAAGCCTCGGCCGGGCTCGGGGTCGAGCGGCCGCCACTCGAGCGAGCCCGTGCGTTGCCGGATGAGCTGCAACCCGGCCTGCTCGCGCAGCCCCTGGAGCGAGGACGTCGCGATCCTGGGCACCGCGAGGGCGGCCGGCGTCTGGGCCAGCGCGGCCAGGGTATTGATGCCGCCGGCGAAGAGCCGCTTCACCTGGATTCGCTGGATGCCCGCCACCCGCACGACGTGGTCCTCGCGCTCCAGCTGGTCGTCGCAGGGCTTCCGGTAGTCGCAGAACGAGCAGTGGTGGCACGGGTAGGGGCCGGTCGGGGGCCGGGCGCCCACCGCGGCGCCGAAGCGCTCGCGCACGCGCCGGAAGTAGGCGGTCACGTCGGCCAGCCGGATCGCGACGCGCTCGCGGGTGCCGAGGACGACGTAGGCCAGGTCGGGCGCCAGCTCCTGCGTGTCGGCCAGGGCCTGGCTGTAAAAGGAGAGCTGCAGCGCGTGCTCCGGCCGCGGATGCCGCGCCAGCTTGGTGTCCAGCACCTGGTAGCTCCACGGCCCCAGGGCGGACGGCCGGTCCACGCGCTCCAGGAAATCCGCGATGCCGCGCCAGCCCTCGGAGAGGAAGACGGCCTGGTAGACGTAGTCGGCGCCCGCCCGCATCGCCTCCGCGGTGCGGCGGGTCCCGTCCTCGAAGTCGCGCGCCGTGTTCAGGCGCACCTCGACCACGTCTCGGCCGGTGGCGCGGAGCGTCTCGAGGAAAGCCTGCTCGTGCTCCTGGCCCTTGGTCCGGAGAAGCTCCGCGTAGGCGTTCTCGTAGCTCGGGCGCCGTCCGGCCCGGAGGGCCGTGGCCAGGTCCAGCTGCGTGAGGTGCTCGCAGGCCAGGAAGTTGCCGAGGTCGGAAGGGGAGAAGAGCAGCCGGCCGTCGCGGTGCTGCATGCCCGCATATGTTCTCCCGGAAAGAAGGGCTCGACAAGGCGGCGGACGTGTGGCAGAAGACAGCCCATGCTCTTCACGTGCCCGGCCAACGCGGCGCGGGGCGGCGGGTCGCGATCCCGCGCGGCCGGCCGCCGCCCCTTCTGCGTCGACATCCATTGCCACGTGCACCATCCCGTCGCGGACGAGATGGTCAAGCACCTGGCCTCGCCCGACCGGGAGCCGTCGGCCCGGTTCTCGAACGAGCTCTCGCGGGCCACCAACCGCAAGCAGATGGAGAACGTCTGGTCCTGCCTCACGTCCGTCGAGCAGCGACTGCGCGACATGGACAAGATGGGCGTGGACGTCCAGGCCATCTCGCCGTCGCCCTTCCATTTCCTGTACTGGCTCGAGCCCGAGCTGGCCCGGAAGGTGAGCCGGTCGGTGAACGAGCACCTGGCCTCGATCGTCAAGGCGCATCCCGATCGGTTCGTCGCGCTCGGGCACGTGCCGCTGCAGGCGCCGGACCTCGCGGCCGAGGAGCTCGCGTACTGCGTCACCCAGCTCGGGTTCCGGGGCGCCGAGATCGGCACCAACGTGGTCGGAGCCGAGGTCTCGCGGGGCCGGGACCAGTTCTGGCGGAAGGCCCAGGAGCTCGACGTCGTCCTCTTCATGCATCCGAACGGCTTCACCCAGGGCGACCGGCTCGCGGATCACTACTTCACCAACGTCATCGGCAACCCGCTCGACACCACGGTGGCGCTCGGCCATCTCGTCTTCGACGGGGTGCTCGAGCGGTTCCCGAAGCTCAAGCTGGTGGCCGCCCACGGCGGCGGCTACGTTGCCCACTACCCGGCGCGGATGGATCACGTGTGGGGCGCGCGGGCCGACGCGCGGACCGTGCTCAAGAACACCCCGCGCCGGTCGCTGGCCCGGGTCTACTTCGACACGATCGTCTTCGACCGGACCCAGCTCGAGCATCTGGTCAAGCTGTGGGGCGCCGACCACGTGCTCGCCGGCACCGACTATCCCTACGACATGGGGATGTACGACCCGCGCGGCTTCGTGGAGAGTGCCGGCTCCCTCAAGGCGGCGGACAAGGCGAAGATCCTGGGGCTCAACGCGGCCCGGCTGCTCAAGATCAAGGCGCCGGCGCCCCCGAAAGCGGGGCGGGCGCGCGGCCGTCGATAGGAGTATTCTCTCCGGGCGTCCGAGCTGCGGTCCGAGCCGGAGCGGGGGAGGGACCGATGGCAAGAGTGCTGGGGCTGGGCCACGTCGGGATCTACGTGCGCGACCTCGACCGGATGGTCGCGTTCTACCGCGACGTCATGGGCATGCGCGTGACCAAGCAGAACCAGCGCGCGGGCGTGTGCTTCCTGAGCGCGGATCCCGACTCGGTGGACCACGAGATCGCGCTCATGGCCGGCCGGCCCGATCCCGCCGATCCCCACCTGATCAACCAGATCTCGATGCGGGTCGGGAGCCTCGACGATCTGCGGGTGATGCGGAAGCGCCTGGTCGCGGAGGGCTACCGCATCGAGGGCGTCGTGAACCACGCCAGCGCGATCGGCTGCTACTTCTTCGATCCCGAAGGCAATCGGACCGAGGTGTTCTGGGTGACGGGCCGGCCGTGCTGGGTGCCGACCGCCACCCCCATCGACATCGACCAGCCGGACGAAACCGTCCTCGCCGCGGTCGACCACGTCTGGAACCAGCTCCGTCACGTCCCGGTGGGCGGGCGGATGACCGAGGAGAGCGCAACCGTCGAGGTCACCCGCCAGCCCTAGCCCGTCCCTCCACAGGAGGCAGCAATGTCGCTGACACTCAGCCGCCGTTCGTTCCTGGCCGGTAGCACCGGTCTCATCGCAGGGGCCGCCGCGCGGCCCACGCGGGCCCGGGCGCAGAGCAAGCCGATTCGGATCGGCCTCCTCACCGTGAAGACCGGCCCGCTCGCCGCGGGCGGCATCCAGATGGAGCAGGGCACGGTGCGCTTCTTCAAGGATCGCAACTACACCCTCGCCGGACGCAAGGTCGAGCTGGTCGTGGCCGATACCGGCGGAAACCCGGCCGGCACCAAGACCAAGACCCAGGAGCTAGTCGAGCGCGAGCACGTGGACATGATCTTCGGGCCGCTGGCCGCCTTCGAGCTGCTCGCCATCACCGACTACACCGCGCAGGCGAAGGTGCCGGTGCTGAGCCTGGCCGCCGCCGAGGACATGACGCAGCGCCGGCCCAACCCGTACTTCATCCGCGCCTCCGCCACCTCCTCCCAGAACATGCACCCGCTCGCCGACTACGCGGCGAAGGAGCTCAAGTTCAAAACCGTCATCACCCTCGCCGATGACTTCGCGTTCGGCCACGAGCAGATGGCCGGCTTCCAGCGCGTCTTCGAGGACGCGGGCGGCCGGGTGGTGAAGAAGCTGTGGCCGCCGCTCTCCACGCCCGACTACACGCCGTACCTGGCCCAGATCAGCGGCGTGGACGCGGTGGTGCAGGGCTTCGCCGGCTCGAACCCGCTCAAGTTCATGAAGCAGTACCGGGATGCGGGCCTCAAGCTGCCGGTCCTGGGCGGGGGGCCGGCCTGCGACGACGCGCTGCTCAAGAGCTACGGCGACGAGGCGATCGGCATGATCACGTGCTCGGCCTACACCGGCGACCTCGACACCCCGAGCAACAAGCGGCTCATCGAGGGGATGGTGAAAGACTACGGCAACATCCCCGGCCTCTACTCGGCCGGCCTCTACATCAACGGCCAGGTCGCGGAGGCCGCGCTGGAGAAGACGGGCGGCAAGACCGACGACCGAGAGGCGATGAACCGGGCGCTGCGCGCGGTGGCGCTCACCGACACCCCGCGCGGGCCGTTCACCTTCGACCACTTCGGCAACGTGGTGGGCACCTTCTACATCCGGCGCTGCGAGCGCAAGGGCGACAAGCTCGTCAACACCACCATCAAGACGTACCCGAAGGTGAGCCAGTTCTGGACCTACGACGAGAAGTGGTTCCTGGCCCAGCCGGTCTACTCGCGTGACTATCCGCCCCTGAAGGGCTGATCGACGTCCGCTCCGCCATGAGCCTCTGGCTCGTGCTGGCCGTCAACAGCGTCACGCTCGGCGGCCTGCTCTTCCTGCTGTCCGCCGGCTTCTCGCTGATCTTCGGGCTGATGCGGATCCCGAACCTCACCCACGGCTCCTTCTTCATGCTGGGCGGTTACTTCGCGGCGAGCCTGATCGAGTGGGGCCTGGGCTTCTGGCCGGCCGCGGTGGTCAGCGGCCTGCTGGTCGCGCTGCTCGGCGGCATCGTGGAGCGGCTCATCCTGCGCCGGCTGGCCGGCGCGGAGCTCGCGCAGGTCCTGGTGACCCTGGGCCTCTCCTTCATGATCGCGGACGTGTGCCTCAAGGTGTGGACCGGCGATCCCGTCCGCATCGGCACTCCGAGCGCGCTGCAGGGGGCGACCGCGGTGGGCGGCTTCACGTTTCCCACCTACCGGCTCGCGATCAGCCTCATCGCGCTGGTCTTCGCGGTCGCGCTGTGGGCGCTGCTGGACCGGACGCGGCTCGGCGCGATGATCCGGGCGGGCGTGGACGACCCGGAGATGGCCCGCGTCGCCGGCATTCGCGTCTCGCGCCTCTTCACCATCGTCTTCTGCCTCGGCGCCTGGCTCGCCGGGTTCGCGGGCGTGATCGGCGGGCCGATCCTCTCCGTCTATCCCGGCCTCGACCAGGAGATGCTCCCGCTGGCCCTCGTGGTGGTCATCCTCGGGGGCACCGGCAGTCTCCTCGGCTCCCTGGTCGGCAGCTTCATCGTCGGCTTCCTCTACAATTTCGGCCAGGCGATGTTCCCCGAGCTGGCCTACGTCGTGCTGTTCCTCCCGATGCTCCTCGTCCTGGTGGTGCGGCCCCAGGGCCTCTTCGGACGGCCGGCGGGGTGAGACGCCTCGCGCTGGCCGCCGCGCTCGTGATCCTGGCGGCGCTGCCGGTCTGGGCGGGCGGGACGTTCTACATCAATATCGCGAGTCAGATCCTCCTCTACGCGATCTTCGCGCTCGGTATCAACATCCTGGTGGGCTACGCGGGCCTCGTCAGCCTGGGGCACGCCGGGCTCCTCGGCATCGCGGCCTACGGCGCGGCCCGCATCCTGACCGGCGGGCACGGCCACCTCGCGGCCATTGTGGGCGCGCTGGCCCTCGCGCTGGCGGCCGCCGCGCTGTTCGCGGTGCTCGCGCTGCGCGGCACCGGCATCGGGTTCGTGATGATCACCCTGGCGCTCGGCCAGATCGTCTGGGGTGTCGCCTATCGCTGGATCAGCATCACGAACGGCGACAACGGCATCTCGGTGACCGGGCGGCCGAGCCCGCTCGGCCTGTCGCTCGCCTCGCCGTCCCACTTCTACTGGGCGACCCTCGTGGTGTTCGTGCTCGCCCTCGGGTCGATGGCGATGCTGGTCGCCTCGCCGTTCGGGGCCGCCCTGCGCGGGACGCGCGACCAGCCGCGGCGCATGGCCGCCCTCGGCTACCACGTCTGGATGATCCGGT
>CAMLFJ010000015.1 GCA_946479205.1 uncultured bacterium
GCGCTCGCTCGACGCGGAGCCGCGCGCGATGGAAGCGGGCGCCGACGGGATCCTGTTCAAGCCGCTCGAGGCCGCCGCGGTCCACCGGCTGCTGGTCCGTCTGCTCGGCGCGCGGCGCTGAGCGCGCCCCTCCCGCGCCGCGCGCCGCGGTCAATTGCGGGTCCGCTCGACCGCGTGTCATAATCCCGGCCATGAGCGACCTCGAGCACGAGCTGCGTCGCCGCGTCGAAGGCGACGTGCGCTTCGACCACTACTCCCGCCTGCTCTACTCGACGGACGCCTCGATGTACCAGATGGAGCCGATGGGCGTCGTGATCCCGCGTCACGCCGACGACGTGCAGGCGGCGGTCGAGGTCGCGAACGAGCTCGGCGCGCCGCTCCTGCCCCGCGGCGGCGGCACCTCGCTGACCGGGCAGACCGTCAATCACGCGGTGGTGCTCGACTTCTCGCGCCACATGGGGAACGTGCTCGAGGTCAACCGCGAGGAGCTGTGGGCGCGGGTGCAGCCCGGGCTCGTGCAGGACGAGCTGAACCACCACGTGCGGTCCATGGGCCTGCTCTTCGGCCCGGACACCTCCACCTCGAACCGCGCCACCATCGGCGGCATGCTCGGCAACAACTCGGGGGGCTCGCACTCCATCGCCTACGGACTCACCGTCGAGCACGTCATCGAGATGACCACGATCCTCGCCGACGGCAGCCGCGCGGTGTTCGGGGAGGTGACGCCCGCGCAGTTCGCGGCCAAGACGCGCCTGCCCGGGCTGGAGGGCCAGATCTACCGGGAGATCGACCGGATCCGGACGCGGTACGACGCGGAGATCCGCACGAAGTACCCGCGGCACTGGCGCCGCGTCTGCGGCTACAACCTGGACGAGCTGGTGAAGGACCGGCCGCTGAACATGGCGCGTCTCATCGTGGGCTCCGAGGGCACCTTCCTCACGGTGGTCGAGGCGAAGATGCGCCTGGTCAAGAAGCCGAAGGCCACCGCGGTGGACGTGATCCACTACCACGACATGCAGGAGGCGCTCGAGTCCTCCCAGGCCATTCTCGAGACGGGGCCGTACGCGGTCGAGCTCACCGACAAGATGATCCTCGACCTGGCCCGCATGAACCTCGAGCAGGCCGGCCGCATGGGCTTCGTGCAGGGCGACCCCGCCGCAATCCTGATGGTGGAGTACGCGGGGGAGACCGAGCAGGAGGTCAAGGCCAAGGTCGCGGACCTCGAGGCGCGGCGGACGCGCGGGCGCTTCGGCTACGCCTCCCACATCGCGACCGACTCGGCCGAGCAGCAGTCCATCTGGAAGCTGCGCAAGGCGGGGCTCGGCCTGCTCCTGGGCACCCGCGGCGAGTCCAAGCCGATCGCGTTCATCGAGGACACCGCGGTGGACCCGAAGCACCTGCCCGAGTTCGTGCCGCGCTTCACCGAGATCATGACCAAGCACGGGGCGGACGCCGCCTACTACGGCCACTGCTCGGTGGGGTGCCTGCACATCCGCCCGCTCATCAATCTGAAGACCGAGCGCGGCCTCGAGCAGGTCCGGGTCATGGCCGAGGAGATCTTCGACCTGGTGCTCTCCTTCGGCGGGGCGATCTCGAGCGAGCACGGCGACGGGCGGGCCCGCAGCCCGTTTTTGGAACGGGTTTTCGGACAAGTCATGTTCCAGGCCTTCAAGGAGACCAAGGCCGCCTTCGATCCGCGCGGGCTCATGAACCCGGGCAACATCGTGGGCAGCCCGGGCGTCACCGAGCATCTCCGCTACGGGGCCAAGTACAAGACGTGGGAGCCCAAGACCCTGCTCGACTTCTCGGCGCAGGGCGGCTTCGCGGCCGCGGTCGAGATGTGCAACGGGGTCGGGGTCTGCCGCAAGAAGCTCGAGGGCACGATGTGCCCCTCGTACATGGCCACCCGCGACGAGGAGCACACCACCCGCGGGCGCGCCAACGCGCTGCGCGCGGTGCTGTCGGGCCAGGTGCCCGCGGCCGACTTCGCGGGGAAGCGCCTCTACGAGGTGATGGACCTCTGCCTGGAGTGCAAGGGCTGCAAGGCGGAGTGCCCGTCCAACGTGGACATGGCCAAGATGAAGTACGAGTTCCTGCACCACTACCACGCGGTCAACGGGCTGCCGCTGCGCAACCGCCTGTTCGGGCACATCGCGCGGCTGTCCTGGCTCGGCTCGCGCCTGGCCCCGATCTCCAACTGGATCGCGCGCTCGTGGCCGAACCGCTGGCTGATGGAGCGGCTCGCGGGCATCGACCGGCGGCGGCCGCTGCCCGATTTCGCGCGCGAGACCTTCACCGACTGGTTCGATCGGCGGCGCGCGCCCGCGGAGGCGCCCCGGGGCGACGTGGTGCTCTTCCACGACACCTTCATCACCTACAACGCGCCGGAGATCGGGCGCGCCGCGGTGGAGCTGCTGGAGGCGGCCGGCTACCGCGTCCAGCTCGTGGACAAGAAGTGCTGCGGCCGGCCGCTCATCTCCAAGGGGATGCTGGACGAGGCCAAGGCGCACGCCGAGTGGAACGTGGCGCGTCTGCTGCCCTGGGTGGACCGGGGGGCGGCGATCGTCGGGCTCGAACCGTCCTGCCTGCTCACGCTGCGGGACGAGACCGTCGAGCTGGTGCGCACCGAGGAGGCGCGGCGAGTTGCGGGCTCCGCCTTTCTTCTGGAGGAATTTCTGCTCCGGGAGCGCGCGCGCGGCCTCACGCTGCCCTTCGCCCCCAACGGCCACGTGCGCAAGCAGGCGCTGCTCCACGGCCATTGCCACCAGAAGGCCATGGTGGGCACCGCGCCCACGGTGGCCGCGCTGCGGTGGGCCGGCTACGAGGTGGCGGAGGTGGACTCGGGCTGCTGCGGCATGGCCGGCTCCTTCGGCTTCGAGCGCGAGCACTATGACGTCTCGGTGACCCTGGGCAATCGGCGCCTCGCCCCCGCGGTGAAGTCGGCGGCGGCCGAGACCGAGATCGTGGCGCCCGGCGTCTCCTGCCGCCAGCAGATCGAGCACCTGGCGGGCCGCCGGGCCAAGCACCCCGCCCAGATCCTGCGCGAAGCGCTCCGCTCCTGAGCTCGGCGTCCCGCCGACGCCGGCCGCTCCCGCGATGGACAACCTGACGCTCAAGCTCGTGGTGACGCCCGCGCTCATCGGGGCGGCCACGCTCGCGGGGCGGCGCTGGGGCCAGTCGGTCGGCGGCTGGCTGGTGGGCCTGCCGCTCACCACCGGCCCGGTCGCGTTCTTCATCGCGCTCGATCACGGCGAGTCCTTCGCGGCCGCCGCGATGGTGGGCTCGCTGGCCGGCGCGGTGGCGGAAGTGGCGTTCAGCCTCGCGTACGGCTGGAGCGCGCTCCGGCGCTCGTGGCCGTCGGCTCTCCTGGCCGGGACGGTGGCCTACGCGGCGGTCGCGGCGCTCGTGCAGGGCCTGGCCCTGGGGGCCGTCGCGCTCTTCGCGCTGGTGATCGTCGCGCTCGCGCTCTCGCTCCGGCTGATGCCGCGGAGCGCCCCCGGAGCCGCGCCGGTGGCCGCGCCGCGCTGGGACCTGCCGGCGCGCATGGTGCTCGCCACCACCGTGGTGCTCGTGCTCACCGCGCTCGCCCCGCGGCTCGGGGCCCGGTGGAGCGGGCTGCTCGCGACCTATCCGCTCTTCGCGGCCATCCTGACCGCGTTCGGCCACCGGCTCCAGGGGGCCGGCGCGGCGATCGGCGTGCTGCGCGGCCTGCTCTTCGGCCTGTTCTCGTTCGCCGGCTTCTGCCTGGTGCTGGCCCTGGGTCTGGTCCCGCTCGGGATCGCGGGCGCGTTCGCGGTGGCGATCGCGGTCGCCCTGCTCGCGCAGGGCATCTCGCTGTGGCGGCTCCGGGCGCCACGCGGCCCCGGCCCCTCTTGACTCCGGCCGGGCGTCACCCCTAGATAGTCCCGGCGTCACTCGCCCGGCACCCCGACCAAGGAGACTCGCATGAGAGCGTCCGTCTACGAAGGCTCCCGCACCTTCCGTACCGCGCCCGCCCCACGCCCCACGCGCGCCCAGGACCAGGCGCTGCTGCGCGTGCTGCGGGCGGGGATCTGCGGCACCGACCTGCACATCTTCCAGGGCCACCTCGATCACCGCATCCCGAAGGGCGGCATCATCGGGCACGAGACCTTCGCGGAGGTCGTCGAGGCGCCGGCGGGCAGCGGGTTCGGGCCCGGGGATCGCGTGGTGGTGGAGCCGATTCACGCCTGCGGCGAGTGCCGCGCGTGCCGGATGGGCGGCTACTACCTCTGCTACAAGCTCCAGATCTACGGGGTGGAGCTGCCGGGCGGCATGCAGGACTACTGGACGGTGGAGGCCAGGCGGATGCTCCACGTGCCCGCCTCGCTCGGCGACGACCAGGCCGCCATGATCGAGCCGCTCGCGGTGGCCACGCACGACGTGCGGCGCGCCGCGGTCAAATCGGGCGACTCGGTGCTGGTGCTGGGCGGCGGGCCCATCGGGGCTCTCATCGCGATGGTGTCACGCCACCGCGGCGCGCGCGTCATCGTGAGCGAGGTCAACCCGTACCGGATCGAGCTGTTGCGCGGGCTGGGCCTCGAGGTGATCGGGGTGGACGCCGACCCGGTGCGGTTCGTCAACGAGTGGACCGAGGGGCAGGGAGTGGACGTCGCGTTCGAGGTCACCGGCCATCCCGCCGCCGCGCGGGTGATGACCGAGACGGTTCGGGTGTGGGGCACCGTGAGCATCGTGGCGATTCACTCGGAGCCCACGCCGGTGAACCTCTACCCGATGTTCGCGCGCGAGGTCACCATGCACGGGAGCCGTCTCTACAACCGGGAGGACTGGGAAGAGGCGATCCGCCTCGCCGCTTCCGGCGCGGTCACGCTCTCGCCGCTGGTGAGCCGCAAGATCCCGCTCGAGGGCCTGCAGGAGGGGATGGAGGAGGCGCTGCGCGGCGGCCCGGTGATGAAGGTGCTGGTGGATCTGACCGCCTGAGAGAGCCCTTACCCTGCCCTCGTCCCGCCGGGGGAGAGGGCAGGGCGGGGAGTGTTCCCGCGCTACTTGTCCTTGATGGCGGCCTGCACCTTGGCCACCATGTCGGGCGGGATCGCGGCGAGGCCGTGATCCTTCTTCGCGTGCTCGGCCCCCTTGGCCATCACCTCCGCCACGTCCTTGCCTTCCAGGACCGCGCTGCAGCCCGGCATCAGATCACCACACCGAAGAACCTTGGCCATGAGTTTTCTCCTGGGCGTTCGGTGAACGCGTTGAGGTCGACGACGCCCCCACGCTACTCCGATCGTGCTCGCTCCGCCACCGGACGGTGGCGAACCGCGGGCCGAGGCGGCTTACCGGCCGGGGGAGACGACCAGGTTGCTCGGCTTGCCCTGGAGGTAGCTCTCGATGTTGGCCACCGCGGCGAGCAGCCCGTCGCGGATGACCTCGGGCGTCTGGCCCGCGTTGTGGGGCGACACCACCACATTGGGGAGCGTCAGGATCGGATCGTCGGCGGCCAGCGGCTCCTGGTGGAAGACGTCGAGGCCGGCGCCCATGATGCGGCGCTCCTGCAGCGCGGCCAGCAGCGCCTCGCGGTCCACCAGCGCGCCCCGGCCCGTGTTCACCAGGATGGCGCTGGGCTTCATCATGGCGAGCTCCTTGCGGCCGAGGAAGTTGCGCGTCTCCGGGGTCAGCCGCACGTGCAGGCTCACCACGTCCGCGGTGGTGAGGATCTCCTCCTTGGAGGCGGGCTTGGCGCCGGTCTTGCGGATGCGCGCCTCCTCGCCGAGCGCGCTCCAGCCCAGCACGTTCATGCCGATGCCCCGCGCGATGGTGGCGAGGCGGCCGCCGATGGCGCCCATGCCGAAGACCCCCAGGGTCTTGCCCACGAGCTGGGTCAGCATCTCGCGCGGCCAGCGGCCCTGGCGCATCTCCGCGTCCAGGGTGAGGATCCGGCGTCCCACCACCAGCATCAGGGTGAGCGCGTGCTCGGCGACCGCGAACGCGTTGATGCCGGGGGTGTTGCAGACGGTGATGCCGCGCATGCCGGCCGCGTTGAGGTCGATGTTGTCGGTGCCGGTGCCCCACACCGAGACGATCTTGAGGCGGGGGCAGGCCTGGAACACGCCGTCGCTGAAGCGGGCGTGGGCCCGGATGTTGAGGGCGGCCTGCGCGTCGCCGATGCGGCGGATCAGCTCCACTTCCTGGTCGGCGCCGCGCTCGGTGTACACGCGCACGGTGCCCAGGCGCTTCGCCCGCTGATGCGCCTCGCTGCCGTCGAAGACCGAGGGGAAGTCGTCCGGAGCGACGATCACGCGGCCGGCCCCGAGAACACGGCCTGGGCGGCGGACACCCCGGCGCCGGCCTCGCTCCGGTAGCCGAGGTCGCGCAGGGTCATCTCGATCGCGGAGAGCGTGGGCAGCACGTACATCGGGCTCGAGGTGATGCCCATGTGCCCGACCCGCAGCGTGCTCGTGCGGATCTTGTCGAGCCCGGTGCCGATCAGGATGCCGTAGCGGTCGCGCATGTGGGTGACCACCGCGGCCGGATCGATCCCGTCCGGGGTCTTGAAGCACGATACCGTGTTCGACATGAGCGACGCGTCCGGGAACATCTGCAGACGCATCGCCTCGACGCCGGCCCGGAACGCGCGGCCCGCGGCCGCGTGACGGCGGAAGCGGTGGGCGAGGCCCTCTTCCAGGATGAGACGGGCCGCGGTGCCCAGCGCCTGGGTGAGGTGCGTCGGGATCGAGACCGGCTGCCGGCGGGGGCTGCCGTCGGGGATGTGGCCCCCGCGGGAGGTGGGGATCCAGTTCTCCTTCCAGCGGAGGAGATCGTAGGCCCACGAGCTGGCCTTGTGCTTGCGATGCTCCATCGCCTCCCACGCGGCGGGACTCACCGACACGATCGCCATCCCGAGCGGCGCGGCGAGGCACTTCTGCGAGCCGGTCATGTTGAAGTCCACGCCCCACTCGTCGGTGCGCACGTCGAGGCCGGCGAGAGAGGAGACGGTGTCGAGCATGAAGAGCGCCCCGTGGCGCTTCACGATCCGGCCCACCTCGGCGGCGGGATAGGTGGTGCCGGTGGACGTTTCGTTGTGGACCATCGAGACGACCTTGGGCTTCACGCGCTCGATGTCCTTCTCGAGCCGGGCCAGGTCGAGCGGGCGACCCCACTCCACCGCGTGCTCGGTGACCTCGGCGCCCGCGCGCGTCATGATCTCGCGCATGAGGGAGCCGAACACGCCCGCGACCACCACGAGGGCGCGGTCGCCCGGCTCCAGCACCGAGATCGCGGAGGCCTCGAGCGCGGTGCGGCCCGAGCCGGGCATCGCGATGACCTCGCCGCGGCTCGTCTGGAAGATGTCCCGCAGCGCGAGGGTCACCGGCTCCAGGATCTTGACGTCGAAGTTCATGTCGTACTGGATGGTCGCGGGCTGGTTCATCGCCTGCACGACGGCGAACGGCAGCTCGGTCGGGCCCGGGATCATCAGGATCGGATGGGACTGGGTCACTCCCCAGCGGATGGCGGAATCCATGACAGCTCCTTTGCCGGCCGGAGCCGGGCTACGCGCTGGCCTGGGCCAGGCCGCTCTGCTTGCGACGGATCAGGTAGAGGTTGCGCAGGTACACGAACAGGCCGGCCCCCTGACCGAGGATGAAGACGGGGTCCAGGCGGTAGATGGCGTAGATCAGCAGGGTGAGGCCGCCTCCGATCGAGAAGAACCAGAACGACACCGGGATCACGCTCTCCTTCTTGCGCTCGGAGGCGATCCACTGGACCAGGAAGCGGGCCGAGAAGAACGCCTGACCGAGGAATCCCACCGTCAACCAGAAATGCTCCGTGGTCATCATGCTCCGCTCTCCACGCTTGCTCGATCCTCCGTGCTAGAATTCAGCCACTCACGTTACCGGACACCCCCGGGGGGCCGCAAGGAGTTTCGTCGACCGTGCGAGGGATCGATCAGACGCTGGTGGACGAAGTCTGGCGCGAGACCGCCGCGTATCCGCCCGGGCGGATCGCCGAGGAAGCGACCGACTTCCTGACCCGGCAACCGCACGTGGCCGCCTTCGCGCACTCGATCACCCACGAGCAGGATGCCTCCGTGCAGCGCGCCGCGCTCGGCCTCTGCTTCCTCCTCTTCAAGATCCTCGAGCGGAGTCTCGGCCATCCGTTCCCGCTCGTCTCCGAGTCGCGCATCCAGGACGCGCACCACGCGGTGACGACGTGGCTCGATACCCTGGACGGCGAGGAGTCCGACCGCGTGCTCGAGACGGTGAGCGCCCCCGGCCACCCGACGCTGCCCGCCTACATCATCGCGGTGTTTTACGGGGAGAGCGCCGAGGGTTGCGACGAGCGGGTCCGCGCCGGGTTCGCGCTGATGCTCCGCACGCTCACCGACGCGCTCGACGTGGGCCAGGTCGAAGCCTGATCCTCCGCGTCGCATAGACGGAGGGTCCGTACTCGCTTCCGGGTGACCGGGATCGGGAGCTCGGGGGGGGCCGGGGGGTGGGCCGGGTGACCCGTTCCTGCCAACGTAAGACAGGAGCCTCTCTCTCACAGATTGGGAACTGCTACCAGCACAAGACGAGTAAGCGCGTCGTGGTCAGAGGCCCATCCCCCGGCCCCGCGCGATCTCCCCCTCCCGCCACGCCCGCCCGGCGCGGGACGAATGCTAGACGGACTCCGTCGGGCCGGAAGTGATTGCGATGACGAGCGCGCCGGCCGGACTGGTGACGGTGTGCACGCAGCCGGGTGGGCGCCGGGCGTAGTTGCCGGCGGCGCACACGCCGGTGTCGTCGACGACACTGCCCTCGAGCACCCAGATCTGCTCGTCGCCGATGTGGCGATGGCGCGGGACGGTCGCCCCGGGCTCGTAGCGCATGAGGATGGCCTTGTGCGGACCCTCCTCCCAGAGCGTCTTCCAGAAGATGCCGGGCCGACGCTCGACCCAGGGCACGGTGCTGGTCGTCACGAAGTGGCTGACGGGCGGAGTGGTCACGGGAGCGGTCTCCTTCCGGCTGATCTCAGCGGCCGGCGTCGCGCAGGGCCTGCTTGATGGCGTCGCGGAACTCCTCGAGGGGCAGGGCGCCCTCGATCTTCCGCTGGTTGATGAAGAAGGTGGGGGTCGCGCGCACCCCCGCCTCGCGGCCCTCGCGCTGCTCGGCCAGGACCGCGTCCCGGTACCGCCCGCTGTCGAGACACTCGGTGAACGCGGAGGCGTCGAGGCCGAGCCGTCGCGCGTAGCCGAGCAGATGATCGCGAGCGAGGTCGGGCTGACCCACGAAGAGGAGGTCGTGGTACTCCCAGTAGCGGCCCTGCGCGCCCGCGCAGCGGGCCGCGAGCGCGGCGGGCAGCGCGTTGGGGTGGGAGCGGAGGGGAAAGTCCTTGAACACGAAGCGCACCGTGTCGGGGAACTCGCCCTGCAGCCGCTGGAGGACGTCCTGCGCCCGCTGGCAGAAGGGGCACTCGTAGTCGCTCCACTCGAAGATCGTGACCGGGGCGGCCGCCGGGCCCTTGGTCATCATGGGGTCCGCGATGAAGCGCGGCGCGTCCTGCGCGCCCGCCGACGCGGCCCCCACGGCGAGAAGGAGGAGCAGCCCCGCCGCCACGCGGAGGGTGTAGACTCGGACGCGGGCCATGGGATTCATCCTCCGGATCGTCGTGTACACGCTGGGCCTCTTGGTGGCCGCGCACGTGGTGCCGGGCATCCGGCTCGACGGGCTCGCCTCCGCGATCGTGGCGGGGTTGCTGCTGGGGCTGGTCAACGCGATCGTGCGTCCGGTCCTGGTCGTGCTGACGTTTCCGATCACGCTCCTGACCCTGGGCCTCTTCCTGCTCGTGCTCAACGCCTTCTGCCTGTGGCTCGTCTCCGTGTTCGTTTCCGGCCTCCACGTGGCCGGCTTCTGGCCCGCGTTCTGGGGCGCGCTGCTCGTGAGCGTCGTGAGCTGGATCCTCACCGCGCTCATCAGCGACCGGGGGCGAGTCGAGGTCATCGAGCGCCGGCGCTGAGAACCGTCTACTGCTTCAAGCTCTTCATATGCGGGGGCCCAGAAATGGCCCCCGCACTCCCCCCATCCGCGGACAATGGGCTCAGGCCGCGCGGTCGGACTCGACCGACGTGATGATGTAGGTCCCGCTCTTGGCGTCCCGCTCCAGGGTCACGATCTTCTGCTTGGCCGCCTCCTCCAGCAGCTTCGAGAAGGTCGAGTAGCCGTAGTAGGACTCGTTGAACGCGGGGTTCTTCCGGATCATGGTCTGCTTGACCATGGAGCCCCACAGGGTGTCCTTGTTCTCGCGCTGCAGCGCCTGGATGGCCTCGATGAGCTGGGCGAACGCTTCCGCCTTCTTCTCGGGCAGTCCGCGCAGCGCGGTCGTCTTCTTGGACTCGCGGATGAGGTCCTCGTAGAAGATGAACTCGTCGCAGTTGCCCACCAGCAGCTCGGACGAGGACGACTTGACCCCCAGCCCGATCACGTAGCGGTCGTTCTCCCGGAGCTTGGACACGAGCGGGGAGAAGTCCGAATCGCCCGAGACCAGCGCGAAGCTGTCCACGTGCTGCTTGGCGTAGGCCAGGTCCATCGCGTCCACCACCATCCGGATGTCCGCCGAGTTCTTGCCGCTGTAGCGGCTCTGGGGGACGTCGATCAGCTCGATCGCGTGCTCGTGAAAGGGCCGCTTGTACTCCGCGTAGCGGTTCCAGTCCGCGTAGGCCCGCTTGACCATGATCTTGCCCTTCTCGACCAGCCGCTCCAGCACCAGCTTGATCTCGAACTGCTTGTACTGCGCTTCCTTGACGCCGCGGACGATGTTCTCGAAATCCATGAACATCGCCAGCTTCCGGTCGTCACTCATGCCGTCCTTCCCTCCCGCTTCCACCACAGGGCGTTCCGGCGCCGGTGCTCCAGGGCGGGCCCATGCCCACCCCCTCGCCGAGCTTCATTATAGGGCCACATTTGACACCGGCGTGACATCGGCCGGACCGCGGGCGGGCTAGACTGGGGCCGTGATGAACCGGATCCGAGCGCTTGCACTGACCGTGGGCATGCTGCTGGCGGCGGGGCCCGGCGAGGCCGCCGGCACCCTGGTGACGGTGGGCCAGGCCGCGCCCGAGATCACCGGCGGGCCCTGGATCAACAGCGAGCCGCTCTCGCTCGCCGGGCTCCGCGGGCGGGTGGTGGTGGTGGAGTTCTGGACCTACGGCTGATACAACTGCAAGAACGTGATCCCGCAGTTGCGGGACTGGCACGGCAAGTACGCGGGGCAGGGGCTGACCATCGTCGGCGTGCACTCGCCCGAGTTCTTCTGGGAGAAGCCCACCGAGAAGGTCACCGCGGCCACGAAGGAGCTGGGGGTGAAGTACCCGGTGGTGCAGGACAACGACTTCGCGATCTGGCGCCGCTACCGTAACTGGGCGTGGCCGGCCGCGGTCATCGTGGACAAGAAGGGCGTCGTCCGCTTCACCCACATCGGCGAAGGGGCCTATTCCGAGATGGAGCAGCTGATCCGGCGCCTCCTCCTCGAGCCCTAGGTGGGCGCGCGGCCCGCCCCGCTCCTGATCTTCGGCGCGGTCTTCGCGGCCGCCTTCGTCCTGGCCGCGCTCGGCTACTTCTCGCTCCGCCGCTGGGAGGTCGCGGCCGAGCGGGAGCTCCGCGGCCAGGCGCGCGACACCGCCGCGATGGCGGCCGAGAAGGTGGAGATGGCGGTGGTGCGGGCCGAGCAGGACGCGATCGCCGCGCTGCAGGCCGCCGCGCTCGCGCCCGACTTCGGCGCCGCCGCGGTGGAAGCGTGGAAGGCCCGCCACGCGCTCTTCGACGCGGTCTACGTGCTCGATCGCCAGGGGCGCGTGCTCTACCCGGTGGGCTGGACGCGTGACGAGGCGGATCTCGTCACCGCGATGCGCGCCGAGATCTCGCAGGGCTTCTGGGACCGGGGCGGCCGGCGCCACGTGGAGGTGGGAGGCCACGTGCTCCTGGCCGCGGTGATCCCCGGCTCCTCCCGGGGCCCGTTGCTGGTCGGGCTCCGGCGCGACGACCAGGTGCTCCACCGCGAGGTCCTCGAGAAGACGCTCGGCGGGACGGAGAGCCCGGGATCGCTGGCGATCCTGGACGGCAACGGCCGGTCCGTCTTCGGCTCCCCGGCACTCGATCGCGCCGAGCCGGTGCTCACGGTGCCCTTCGGGGAGGCGCTGCCCGCCTGGCGGGTGGCGCTCTACCAGCCGGCCGGCCTCTCCCCCCGCGAGATGGTTCGCCGCCAGGCGATGATCTTCATGGCCGCGCTCGCGCTGCTGCTGGTGGTGATCGCGGGCGGGCTCACGGCGACGTACCGCCTGGTGCGCCGCGAGTCGGAGATCGCGCGGCTCAAGTCGGACTTCGTGGCCAACGTCTCGCACGATCTCAAGACGCCGCTCGCCCTGATCCGCATGTTCGCGGAGACGCTCGAGATGGACCGGGTGCCCGACGAGCGCCGCCGCCGCGAGTACTACGGCGTGCTCACCCGGGAGAGCGAGCGGCTGAGCCGCCTGATCGACAACGTGCTCGACTTCTCCCGGATCGAGAGCGGCGGCCAGCGCTACCAGATCGCCCCGGGCCCGGTGGAGCCGATCGTCCACGAGGTGATCGAGAGCTTCCGCCACCCGCTCCACCAGCAGGGGTTCACGGTGGACGTGACGATCGAGCCCGACCTGCCGGACGTGCCGCTCGACGGGGACGCCATGAAGCAGGCGCTCGCCAACCTGGTGGACAATGCCATGAAGTACTCGGGCGACCGGCGTCACGTGCGGGTGGCGGCCCGCCGGGACGGAGCCGGCGTCGCGGTGGAGGTGGCGGACGACGGCATCGGCGTCCCGCTCTCCGAGCGGGAGCGAATCTTCGAGAAGTTCTATCGCGTCGGACGGAGCGAGACGCAGGGCCGGCGGGGCAGCGGGGTCGGCCTGGCCCTGGTCAAGCACATCGTCGAGGCCCACGGGGGCCGCGTCACGGTGGACGG
Source organism: uncultured bacterium (assembly GCA_946479205.1). The sequence goes on from CAMLFJ010000015.1 coordinate 12,946, forward strand.
GCGCCCGGGTGAGGGCAGCCGCTTCACCCTCCATCTCCCCCCTCTCCCCTCAGGGGAGAGGGCAGGGTGAGGGGTTCATGCCGCGTATCCTGATCGTGGACGACGAGCCCGAGATGCTGCGCGGGCTGGAGGACAACCTCCAGTTCGAGGGCTACCAGACCGTCACCGCCGGCGACGGCCGGAAGGGGCTAGCCCTCGCGCTCTCGGAGGCGCCGGACCTGATCCTGCTCGACGTCATGATGCCGGGCATGAGCGGCTGGGACCTCTGTCGCGAGCTGCGCCGGCGGGGCCTCGACGTGCCGGTGATCATGCTGACCGCGCGGGGCGAGGAGGTGGATCGCGTGCTGGGGCTCGAGCTGGGCGCGGACGACTACGTCACCAAGCCCTTCAGCCTGCGCGAGCTGATGGCGCGCATCCGCGCGGTGCTCCGCCGTCCCGGCCCGCGGCAGAAGTTCGAGGAGTTCGCGTTCGGCTCGGTGCGCGTGCACCTGCGGGCGCGGCAGGCCTTCAAGGGGGGCCACGAGGTGCGGCTCACCCGGAAGGAGTTCGACCTGCTCCGGTACCTGGTGGAGCATCCGGGCGAGGTGATCACCCGCGACCGGCTGCTGGACGAGGTGTGGGGCTACGAGCGGTTTCCGACCACCCGGACGGTGGACACGCATATCCTGAGGCTGCGGCAGAAGTTCGAGGACGACCCGGAACGGCCGGCGCACATCCTGACCGCGCACGGCCAGGGCTACCGGTTCGTCGCCGAGAGGAGCGCGACATGAGTGAGATCGCCGACGAGCTGGCCCGGCGCACCCCGCCCGGCCAGGTGCTGACGAAGAAGTGGCCGGTGCTCACCTACGGCCTCACCCCGCGCTTCGATCCCCGGAAGTGGTCGTTCCGGTGCTGGGGCCTCGTGGACGAAGAGGTGAGCTTCACGTGGGAGGAGTTCCAGGCGCTGCCGCGCACCGAGGTGACCTGCGACATCCACTGCGTGACGCACTGGTCGCGCCTGGACAATCGCTTCGAGGGTGTGTCCATCCGGGAGATCATGCGGCGCGTGCGGGTGAAGCCCGAGGCCCGCTACGTCCTGATCCACGCCGATCCCGACTACACCACCAACCTGCCCCTCGAGGATCTGGTCGCCGACGACGTGCTCCTGGCGCTCCGGCACGACGGCCAGGATCTCACCCCGGATCACGGCGGCCCCCTGCGGCTGGTGGTGCCCAAGCTCTACTTCTGGAAGAGCGCCAAGTGGCTCCGCGGCTTCGAGTTCCTCGACGTCAACCCGCCCGGATTCTGGGAGATCAACGGCTACCACATGCACGCCGATCCCTGGGCCGAGGAGCGCTACTCCGACCAGGAGACCCACGCGATGCAGAAGATGCGGGCCGAGGCCGCCCGCAAGCTCCGCGCGAGGTAAATCCCCCTCACCCTGCCCTCTCCCCAGAGGGGGCGAGGGTTCCCACTCTCCCTCTCCCCCTCTGGGGAGAGGGCAGGGTGAGGGGCCGGGTAGTGAGGGGCTACGTCTCGAGGAACGCCCGCACGTGTCCGACGAATTCGTCGGGCCGGTCGGCGGGCACGGTGTGACCCGCGCCGGGAATCTCGACCAGGCGCCCGTCGGGCAGGCGCTCGGTCATCGTCTTGGCCACCTCGGGGGAGAGGATGTCGCTCTCCGCGCCGCGCACGACCAGGGTCGGGCAGGGGATGCGCCCGAGCGGCTCCCACAGATCCACCACGTCGCGCCGGCCCGCGCGCATCATGTCGCGCAGCCCCTTGGCGTACTTCCAGGTGAGCCCGCCGTCGGGCAGGCGCTTGAGGCCGTGGTGGACGCGCTGGCGCAGCATCTCGACGTCCTGGATCGGGTTGGCGCGACGCAGGTACTCGACCGCCCACTCCTCGCTCTCGATCCGCTCGGGCGACTGCGACATCATCTCGCGGACCCGCTGGAGACCCGCGAGCGCGATGTCGGGGCCGATGTCCACGATGATCAGGCGCTCGAGCCGCGCCGCGTGGGCGGCCGCGTACTGGATCGCGATGCGCCCGCCCATGGAGTGCCCGAGGAGCGCGAAGCGGTCGAGCCCGAGGCTCCCCGCGAAGGCGGCCACGTCGTCGGCCATGGTGCCCACCCGGTAGTCGTCGTCGGGCGCGGCGTCGCTGTCGCCGTGGCCCCGCTGATCGAGCGCGAGCACGCGACGGCCCGGCACGAGGCGCTCGGCCAGGTAGTCCCAGACGCGCGCGTGGCCGGTGATCCCGTGGAGCAGGACGACGGGCGGGGCGTCGGCGGGCCCCCAGTCGAGATAGTGTAGCGTGACGCCGTTGACGCGGACGGATCGCTCGGTGAAGGACATAAGGCAGTCTAGTCTCCGCGCCGCGTCGTGGTCAATGCGGCGCGGCCTTGCTTAGCCGGGAGCCCTGACGGTACAGTGGGCTACCTCTGACGGCTAGCCCCTCACCCTCTAGCCCCTCACCCT
>CAMLFJ010000016.1 GCA_946479205.1 uncultured bacterium
CTGCCACGTCACCCGGATCCTGACCGAGCGCGGCCGCGTCACCGGCGTCGAGACCCCGGGCGGGCGCGTGGAGGCTCCGGTGGTCGTGCTGGTGCCCGGGGCCTGGGGCCAGCCGCTCCTCGATCCGCTCGGCCTCGACTATGGTCTCCTGCCGTACCGTATCCAGGTCTCGCTCTTCCGCTGGCCGCCCGCGCTGGCCCGCCGGCACCCGGTGATCATCGACGCGGGCCAGAAGGCGTGGATCCGTCCGGTGGCCGGCAACCTGACGCTCATCGGGGTGGAGCTGGGCGCGGCGTACGGCGGCGACCCGGACAAGCTGCACGAGGGCGTGGACGAGGGCTTCGTCGCGCTCTGCCGCGAGCGCCTCACCCACCGGCTGCCGCTCTTCGCCGACTCCACGATGCGCGGCGGCTGGGCCGGCATGATCATGATGAGCCCGGACGGCCGCCCGATCATCGACCAGATCCCGTCGATCCCGGGCCTCTACGTGATGCTCGGCGACTCCGGCACGTCCTTCAAGACCTCCCCCGCGATCGGCAAGTGCCTGGCCGAGTGGATCCTCGAGGGCAAGCCGCGCACCGTCGATCTCACCCCGTTCCGCGCCGCCCGCTTCGCCGAGGGTCGCCCCTGGGTGGACGACGACAACTACGGCCGCGAGCGCCTGACCATCTCGCGCTAGCGAGAGGGCAGGGTGAGGGGCGAGTGGCCCCACGCACATGACTCCGCCGAGAACCGAGCTCACCCCGCAACTCCTGAGCCGCCTGTCCGAGGGAGTCCCGAGCGAGATCGCCGCGGCGCTGGCGTCGGTACACGAGGCCGACCTCGCCGAGGCCCTGAACCGGGTGGATTCGGGTCGAGCCGCCGAGGTGATCTCGGCGCTTCCGTTCGAGTTCGCGGTCCGGGTGGTCGAGCATCCCGAGCTCGAGCGGCGCCACGAGGTGTTCCATCACTTCCCGACCGACAAGGCCGTCGCGTTCATCCAGGCCATGTCGCCGGACCAGCAGGCCCACCTCTTCCGCCGGCTACCCGACGCCGACCGCACCCGATTCCTCGAGGACCTCGATGCCTCGACGCGCGCGACGCTGGCGTTGCTCCTGGCGTTTCCGCCGACCACCGCGGGCGGGATCATGACGACCGACTACCTGAGCGTGCCGTCGACCGCGACCGCCGGGGAGGCGCTGGACCACGTCGCGCACGTCGGCCGCCGCAAGCCCGTCTACGCCATCTACGTGCTGGACCCCGGCGACCGCCGGGTCGTGCACGTCGTCTCGCTGCGGGAGCTCGTGGTCGCGGAGCGGCGCACCGCGGTCCTGGAGGTCGGCGAGCATCGCGGGCTCCTCAAGGTGGCCCCGATGGCGGACCGGGAGGACGTCGCGCGACTCCTGTCCAAGTACAATCTCCTGGCGGTGCCGGTGGTGGACGAGCACGGCCACCTGCTCGGCACGATCACGGTGGACGACGTGATCGACGCGGTCGTGAAGGAACAGACCGAGGACCTCCACAAGATGGGCGGCCTCGAGGCGCTCGACGAGCCCTACTCGCAGATCGCGTTCGGCACGATGATCCGGAAGCGCGCCGGATGGCTCTGCGCCCTCTTTCTCGGCGAGATGCTGACCGCGACGGCCATGCAGCACTTCGAGGCGGAGCTCAGCCACGCCATCGTGCTCGGCCTCTTCATCCCCCTCATCATCAGCTCGGGCGGCAATTCGGGCTCGCAGGCCACCTCGCTGATCATCCGCGCCCTCGCCCTCCGGGAAGTGCGCGTGGCCGACTGGTGGTGGGTGGCCGCGCGGGAGCTGCCGGCCGGGATCTCGCTCGGCGCCATCCTCGGCGTGATCGGCATCCTCCGCATCACCGCCTGGCAATCCCTCGGCTTCTACGACTACGGCCCGTCCTGGCCGCTCGTGGCCCTGACCGTGGGCGCCGCCCTCGTCGGCGTCGTGACCTTCGGGTCCCTGGCCGGCTCGATGCTGCCGTTCATCCTCCGGCGTCTCGGCTTCGATCCGGCCAGCGCCTCGGCCCCGTTCGTGGCGACGCTCGTCGACGTGACCGGCCTCATCATCTACTTCGGCGTCGCTCTCCTGATCCTGCACGGCACGCTGCTCTGACCGTTCGCCGAGTCCACGAGGCAGCGGCTGGGCCTGACCGGTGGGCCGCCCCGGGACTCAGGACCCCACGTAGGGAATGGTCCTTCCGCGGAGGTGGTGATTGCTCACGTCGAGCAGCCGGAGGATCGTCGGAGCGAGATCGATCACGTTGATCGTCGGCTGTCGTCCGTGGATTCCGTCGGCAGGCCGAGCGAAGAGCAGCACGCCTTCCTTGCTCGATGCGTGATCGCCGCTGCGTTCACTGCGATCCTGAGTCCTCACCTCCCCGATCTCTGGCGAGGTGACCCGCTCGATCGGGTGCGACATGTTCCAGTCGACGAGGAGGTCTGGAAGTGCGTGTCGCATCGGGCCGGCCCACAGGTCCGACGTGGCGGTCACGTGTTCCACCAGCGGCTCGCCGGTATCCGCATTTCGCATCGCGAGCAGGCCCTCGGTAACCTCTTTCGCCAGTCGATCGAGCTCCGCTCCCGGGGTGACCACCCCGTCGGCGTCCCGACCTTTGACGTTGAAGCGGACCCCGCCGGTCGCGTAGCTGGGGTTGACCGCAAAGTACCGTCGCAGACGCAGGCGGTCCGTCTCCGCCTTCTGATACGCGTGACTGAGCAGTCGACTGGGCGTGAGCCGCCGCCGCAGCGGAGCCGGTATGACGGCCCGATACACCGGAGCGAGGCGGTCCAGGAGCGGGGGCTTCCCCGCGGGGGCCGTGCGCGACACGGTGTCCAGACGCTCGAGGATCGCGTCGAAGAATCGGGACGCGGTTCTCTCGGGCCCAATGCCGTGACTCGAGTAGACGAGCACGACCGCGTCCTTCGGGAGCGCCTCGAGCAATGCCGCGGTGGCTTCATCGAGCCCTCGATAGATCCGCAGCATCGGGTCACCCACCCGGGCAAGCAGTTCCGGGTCATGACGCTCGTGGGTGGGATCGTGTGCGTGCCAGCACATGTGCCCGACATCATGCGCTTCGTGGAACACCGAGAAGAACAGGTCCCAGGGTTCCTGCAAGATCATGTCGCGGCACAACCGGGTCTTCGTCACGATCCGTGACGACAGGGTGTCCACGATCGCGGTCAAGCCCTCGACCGAGTAGGCGTCCTGCTCGTTGATGGCACAACGGTTCGGGGGGAACCAGGGATTCAAGCCGTAGTCGCGCTCGATGCGAGCCGCCAGGGAGGGGGGATTGCAGTGAATGTGCTCTTCATCGGAACGCACATGCACGAACCAATCGCAAACCTGAATCCCGGACACGTCGGCATTGACGAACGCATACGGGACATCGACCAGCAACATCCGGCGGCCCCGAGCGCTCGCCGCCACCCAGAACGGGTCGACGGGGATCTCGGCCGGCGTCGCCATCCGCACCCGGTATCGTTGAGCGTCGAAGAGGTAGAACGCGTCGTGGAGTCCGTGCTCATCGGGCTGAGTGCCGCTCCACATCGAGGGCCAACAGGTGCCCGCCTCGAAGCCTCGTGGATTGGCGACCAGGGACCACGCCCCGGTCGTGAAGAGCTTCTTGAACGTCGGCAGCTGACCGCGGTCGGCCCAGTGCTTCAGTAGCCGGAAGTCAAGGGAATCGAACCCGATGATGGCGACGCGAGCCCGATCCTTGGCGTCATGCATGGGATTGCTCGCGGGACGCCCAGGACGGGTGGCGGCTCCCGAGTCGTTCGCGCATCAGCTTCGCCACTTCTTCCGCCAAGGCGCCCCAATCGTAGAGCCGGGCCCGCGCTTGTCGGCGGGCGACCTCGGCTTGGCCAGACGCCGACGGCGCGAGGGAACCGGCGATGCCGGAGAGCCACTCTTCCGCGGTGCGCGCGATCACCACGACGTCCGAATGGTCGAGAACCGCCTCGATCGGCGATGCCACCGAAGGGCGCCCGGCCGCGAGATATTCGTGCAGCTTCAGAGGATAGATGTACTTCGTATAGTCGTTGATCTCGTAGCACATCAGGCAGACGTCCATATGTTGGACGTAGCCCGGAAGGGCATCGAGCCGCTTGGTGCCGAGGAAGTGAACGTTCGGGAGCGCTCGGAGATCGGCCAGGGTTTGTTCCTTCCCGGAGACGTTTCCCATCGGCCCGACCATGACGAGTGACCAGTCGGGCCTCGCGTGGGCGAGGCGCACCAGCAAGGCCAGATCGAGCTGCTTCTTGATCACGCCCGCATAGCCGATTCGTGGCCGGGGCACCGACGCGAGATCGAGCGGTTCGGCCTGGGGTGCCGCGAAACTCGCATAGTCCACCCCGTTCGGCACCAACGTCGTATGCGGATTGATGCCGCCCTTCTTCTCCAGGAGGCGAGCCGAGTGCACGATCACCTGGTCAGCCCGGCGTAGCAGCTGGACCTCGAGCGGGTGGTTGGGTAGATCCACGGTGGAGAACGAATACTCGTCATCGATGTGGTAGCAGCTGATGTCGTGGGGAACGAGATCGAGCGCATCGAGAAAGTCGTGCCGCCAGAGATGCAGGACGATGCGTCTCGCCCCCCGACGCTGCAGGTAGCGCCGGGCATCTGCGAGCATTCGGGCGAAGGTGAATCGGCGCAGTCGATCGGACGAGTAGAAGCGAGGGCGCAGCTTGCCCGGGGTCATCACCGTGAACTGGGGCGCCAGCTGGGCAAACTCCTGGCCCTCGAGGAAGCTGGGGGCCGCCGGCGTCCAGTACTGCCGCCAATTCTTGGGTGGATTCACCCACACCACGTCGAAGTAGTGGGCGAGGCGCGTGAGGATCTGCTGGCGAGGCATCCATACCGAGTCCCATTGATCAGGGACGAGTGCGATCACCCCGACCGAGGAAGTCGGCGTCATCCGAGCGGAACCGGCCGACGCGACAAGGGGTCTGTGAACACTCTCATGGCAGACGTTAGCACGTGCAAGCGGGCGGCCAAAGTATTCGGGGGACCTGTCGCGGGTCGAGCCCTGATTGGCAGGGGTTCTTGCGCGCAAGAAGATCGTGCGGGTGCAAGGTTTTCACGGCTCGGCGGGGGCTCGGCTGAGCCATCGACCGATGGAACGGCGGTTAAGGGGAATACGGCAGGCCTACCGCAGCCGGAACAACCGCATCGGCGTCTCCACGTTCCGGAGCTCGCGCACGCCCAGGTCCTCCACCGCCAGGCCGTCCCCCAGCCGCGTGCGGGTCGCCTCGCTGATCACGATCTCGCCGTCGCCCGCCTGCGCGGCCAGCCGCGCCGCGATGTTGGTGGTCATGCCGGAGGCGGTATAGGTCCAGCGGGTGCCCGCGCTGCCCTCGATCTTGGTCGCGCCCAGGAGCGCGGGGCCGGTGTTGACGCCCACGTGCATGGCCACCGGCTCGAAGCGCGCGGCCAGCTCGGCGCCGATCTCGGCGGCCCGGCGGTGGATGGCCCGCGCCGCGTCCACCGCCGCGCGGGCGTGCGGGCCCTCGTGGAAGATCACCATGAGCCCGTCGCCCGCGGTCTCGTTCACGTCGCCGCCGTGCTTGACGATCTCGTCGAGGAAGGCGCCGAAGTAGCGCTCGACGAGCGCGCCGAGGTCGTCGGGGGCGATGCGCGAGGACAGCCGCGTGTAGCCGCTGATGTCCGCGAAGAGCACGCTGACGTCGGTCTCGCGCTTGTCGAGCGACGGCGCCTCCGGCGCTTCCTCGATGAGCTGGCGCACCCGGCGCGGGACGAACTTGGCGAGGCTGCCGCGGATGAGCAGGCTGCGCTCGAGCTGCTGGGCGTAGTCCAGCACCTGGCGGTGCGCTTCCGCATTGGCCACCGCCACCGCGGCCTGGTCGGCCAGCGCCTCGAGCATCTCGAGGTCTTCGCCGGTGTAGGGCGCCTCCGACCGCTTGCCGCCCAGCACCAGCAGCGCGCGGAGCCGCGCCTGGAAGCGCAGCGGCACCACCACCTCGGCGTCCAGCGCCTGGTAGGCGGCGAGGGCCGCGCCCCGGTCGTGGCCGAAGCTCGGATCCGCAGCGAGCTGATATCGGGACAGCGCGCCCGGGGCGATCTCGAGAGCGGCCAGCACGTCGTGGGGGAAGCCGTCCACCAGGAGCCTCGTCGTGCGCACGTGCATGGACGACTCGATGGTGGTGGTGAGGCGCCGGGTGATCTCGTCGAGATCGAGCAGGCTCGACATGGAGCGGGCCAGCGTGCGCATCGCCTGCGCGTAGTCGTAGCGCTCGCGGAAGAAGGTGCGGTCCACCGCCCGCCGCACCCGCTCGCGCAGGGGATTGAAGAGCAGCACGACCACGAACATGAAGGCGGCGGAGAACCACGGCGAGCGCGTGAGGTCGGTCTGGGCCAGCAGCGCGTTGGTCCCGGCCAGGAGCAGCGCGTAGGCGCCGGTGATGAGGCCGGCCAGGCCGGTGTAGATCACCGAGCGGCGGATGACCACGGTGGCGTCGAAGAGGCGGTAGCGCACGGTGGCGTAGCCGATGGCCGCCGGGTAGAGCAGCATGAGGGCCGAGCCCACCTGCGGATCGAACGGGCTCTGGTAGAGCTGCTGGAGCGGCCACAGCATGAAGCCGAGCCAGGCGCCGAGGCCCATCGCGATACCGAGCAGCAGCACGGTGGTCTGCTGGTTGACGAGCGGCGAGGCGGCCCGCCGGCGCGTGTCGAGCAGCGCCCCCACCTTGATCGGGAAGGAGAGCGTGCTGAGCACCGAGAGCACGGCCGCGGAGGCCGGATAGACCCAGCCGTTGACCAGGAGCCCCGGCGCGAAGACCTGGATCAGGATGAACGAGAGCGCGCCGGCCAGGCCGAGCACGACGGCCACCCGGTAGAGGCGCGGGATCACGCGGTGGCGCTCGAGCCAGCGCTCGCGGTCGGCATTGGCCGGGTACGTGAGGAAGAAGACCCACCCGTGGATGGAGAGCAGCGGGGCGAGCAGGCCGACGAGGGCCCCGGCGTAGGGGCGCGCGCCAAGCACCGCCTCGGGCACCGCCACGTTGGAGATGGCCCAGAGGCACATATAGAGGAGGAAGCGGCGGTTGGGTGCCGCCGCCGGGTTCTGCGCGTAGACCGCCGCGCCGACGATCAGCAGGATGGCCGAAACCAGGAAGTAGACGCCGAAGTGGTCGACCAGCCGGCTCCAGGTCAAGGGCCTCGGGGCCAGCTCCACGGAGAGCCGGCGGCCCGCGCGTTCCACCTCGTAGCGGAGGGGGCCGGCGGCGGTCCGTACATGGGCGGCCAGGGTGAGCGGCGAGTCGCCTGCCACCGCGACCAGCCGGTCGCCCGGGCGCAGGCCCGCCGCGCGCGCCGCGGGATCGATGGGGCCGACATAGTAGTCGGGCGTGGCGAAGAATCCCGGATAGGGGCGGCCGGCGTCAAGCGCGAGGCCGCCGAGCAGCCCCAGCAGCACCGCGAGGCTCGCCGCGACCAGGAGCCTCGATCGCCGATCCCACCGCGCCATGAGAACCTGATAATACTCTTCAGCTGCGGGGGCCCAGAAATGGCCCCCGCACTCCCCCAGGCCGCGGACACCCGGCTCGGCATATACTTTCGCGGGTGACCGACCTCAGCGCCGTCTTCCGGCCTCGCGCCATCGCGGTCGTGGGCGCCTCCGATGATCCCGTCAAGATCGGTGGCCGGCCGCTGGCCTTCCTGCTGCGCCACGGCTACGCGGGGCGCGTGTTTCCGGTCAATCCCGCGCGCGCCACCGTGCAGGGCCTGCCCGCCTTTCCCTCGATCGGCGCGATCCCGGAGGCCGTGGACCTGGCCATCGTGGTGGTGCCCGCGGAGCGCGTGCTCGAGTCCCTGGAGGAGGCCGCGGCCAAGGGCGTGCGCGCGGCCATCGTGTTCAGCAGCGGCTTCGCCGAGGTCGGCGACGCCGGGCGGGTCGCGCAGGCGCGCCTGCGCGAGCTGGCCGAGCGCACCGGGCTGCGGATCATCGGTCCCAACTGCCAGGGCTTCGCCCACCTGCCCTCGCGGCTCGTCGCCACCTTCGCCTCGCCGTTCCTCGAGCCCGGCCTCGCCACCGGACCCATCGCGATGGTGAGCCAGAGCGGAGCCATGGCCGGGATGATCTACGAGATGGCCCGCGCGGCCGGGCTGGGCCTCAACTACTGGGTCAGCACCGGCAACGAGGCCGACGTGCAGGCGGCCGAGATCCTGGCCGAGGTGGTCGAGGACGAGGAGACCCGGGTGGCCTGCTGCTACCTCGAGGACATCAAGGACGCGGGGCGTTTCCGCCGGGCGCTGGCGCGGGCCCATCGCCGCGGCGTGCCGGTCTTCGTCCTGAAGTCGGGCCGCAGCGCGGTGGGCCGCCGCGCCGCCTCCTCGCACACCGGCGCGCTCGCGGGCGAGGACGCGGTCTACGACGCGGTCTTCGCCGACTGGGGGGCGATCCGCTGCGCCGATCCGGCCGAGCTGCTCGCGCTGCCCCAGGCGTTCCTGCGCTACCGCGAGGCCGGGCGCCGCGTGGCGATCCTCTCCAACTCGGGCGGCCTCGGCGTGCTCTCGGTGGATCTCTGCGTGGATCTGGGCCTCGCGCCCGCCGAGTTCACGCCGGAGACGACGGCGGCGCTGCGCGCGGCACTGCCGGACTTCGCGGCCGCGGCCAACCCGGTGGACCTCACCGCCCAGATCCTCACCGACCCGGGCATGCTCATGCGCGTGCTGCCGGCCCTCGAGGCCGATCCGGGCGTGGACGCCATCGTCTTCCAGATCGCCCTGCTCGGCGCCGCGACCGATCTCGGGCAGCTGGTCGGCGACGTGGCCCGCGTCGCCGCCGCGACCCGCAAGGTCGTCGCGGTGAGCTGCCCGCAGCGTCCGGTCGTCGACGCCTTCCGCGCGGGCGGGGTGCTCGCCTTCGAGGACCCGAGCGTGGCCCTCCGCTCGCTCGCCTGCCTCGCCGAGGCGACGGCGCACCGCGCGCGCTGGCTCGATCGCGCGACCCTCGAGGTGCCTCCGCCCCCGTCCGCGCCGTCGGTACCGGCCGGCCGAGCGGGCGAGCCGTTCCTCAACGAGTGGGAGAGCCAGCGGCTGCTCGCGCCGTTCGGGTTGCCGCTGGTGGACACCGTGTTCGTCACCGCGGCCCGGGCGGCGCCCGACGCGGCCGAGCAGCTCGGCTATCCGGTGGTGGTGAAGGCCTGCGCGGCGGCCCTGCCTCACAAGTCGGACGTGGGCGGCGTGGCCCTCGGGTTATCGGATCGCGCCGCGGTCGCGGACGCGTGCCGGCGCATCGAGGCCAGCGTGCGCGCGGCGGCGCCGGGCCTCGCGCTCGATGGCTTCCTGATCCAGCGCCAGGCGCGCGGGGCGCTCGAGCTCGCGCTCGGGGTGAAGGTCGATCCCGTCTTCGGGCCGGTCGTGCTGGTGGGCTCGGGCGGCGTGCTGATCGAGATGCTGCGCGATTTCCGGCTGCTGCTGCCGCCGATCGACGCAGGCGCCGCGGAAGAGGCGCTCCGGAGCCTGCGCATCGGCCCGCTGTGGGACGGCGTGCGCGGCGGCGCGCCGCTCGATCTGCCCGCCGCGGTCGAGCTGCTCGAGCGCCTGGGCGAGGCCGCGCGCAGCCTCGGCGCCGTGATCAGCGAGATCGACCTGAACCCGGTGCTGGTCGGCCGGCGGGGCGAGGGCGTCACCATCCTCGACACCCTCATCCGCCGCTAGCAGGGCGCTCAAAAAGGCCCATCTGCTTCGTTGGCGCCCTCGACCGCGCGCTCAACGTAGAGAGACTACGCCTCGCGCGCGGCCATCGGGCGCCGCCTCGCATCTGGGCCTTTTTGAGCGCCCTGCCAGGCTGAAGTCATGCGAGGACGGCGGCGCCCGCGGCCGCGCACTCCTGATCCTGCTCGCCGGTCCCGCCGCCGCAGCCGATGGCGCCGATCACGCGGCCCTTCACCACGATCGGCACCGCGCCGTGACTGGCCAGGAGCTGGCCGGGGACCGCGCTCCCCACCTGGGCCCAGAAGGGCGAGCCCTTTTGCACGCGGTCGGCCAGATCCGCGGTGGACATGCGGAAGTTCGCGGCCGCCATCGCCTTGGCCCGCGAGGTCTCGGGCGTGAAGAACCCGGTGCCGTCGCCGCGCGAGCACAGCACCAGGCGGCCCGCCTCGTCCACCACCGTGATCGTCATCGGGGTACCGAGGGCCTTGGCCTTCTCCCGCGCCGCGCGCGTCGCGCGCTCGGCCATCTCCAGCGTGAGCTCGATCATTACCGGCCACCTTTCTCGAAGCGTCTTCCGGGATCCTGCGATCGCGCCCGCATTGAAGCCCGGCCGCCCCGCGCTGTCAACGGCCCCGGGAGTGACAAATCCGGGGAGCGGGCTACCCAGTCCTGCCGCGTACAGACTATAGGTGGGGGCCGCGCCGGCGCCGTATCGTAGGGAAAGTGCTTGAAAGAACAGCGCTCGGTATCCTATGCTCGCGGATGGCCCGCCGTGGCACTGGCTTTGCTCCCCAGGGAGCGGGCCTGCCGACCGCGGCAACAAGCTCAGCCAGAACTCGAGGGGGACACGGAACGTGCGTTTCGGATTCGGGATGCGACAGGCAGCGCTGCTGGTGGCGATCTCGGCCCTTGCCCTGGGCGGCTGTGGCACGCTGTCCGGCGGGCTGCACAGCGAGTCGCTGACCGCCGCGACCGCGGGCTCCACCGACCCGGACAATCCGATCGCCGCGGCTCTCGCGCCCGAGCGGCAGCCGACCGGCGCGGTGGTCGAGCCTCACGCGGGTGAGCAGGCCATGGCCGCGACGGTGGCCTTCCGGCCCGCCTCCTTCGAGCTGATCCGGCCCGGATCGCAGCCCTCCTACATGGTCGCCTCGGTGGGGCCGCTCGTGGTCGCCCAGGCGCCCGCGTGGATGCTGGCCCAGGCGCGCGCCGCCGATCCGGTCGTGCCCTCCGAGGGCGTCCTCGAGGAGTACGACCCGTGGGAGCCGTTCAACGAGAAGATGTTCTCGTTCAACTACAAGCTCGACAAGTACGTGCTCAAGCCGGTGGCGAAGGGCTACAACTTCGTGATGCCGGACCGCCTGCAGCAGATGATCGACAGCGGCTTCGACAACCTGCTGGTGGTCCAGCGCGTCGTCAACAACCTGCTCCAGGGGCGCCCGCTGGGCGCGACCGCGGAGGTCGGCCGCTTCCTGATCAACAGCACGGTCGGCATCGGCGGCCTCTTCGACATCGCCAAGCAGGAGTTCAACCTGCAGAAGACCCGCGCCGACTTCGGCCAGACCCTCGGCATCTGGGGCATCGGGCCCGGGCCCTTCCTGGTCCTGCCGCTCATGCCGCCACTCACGGTGCGCGACGGCATCGGCACCGCGGTGGACGGGGCGATGGATCCCCTGAGCTACGTGCTGCCCTTCATCTGGACGCGACTCGGCATGAAGGTCGGCAACATGATCAACGACCGGTCGCTCAACCTGGATCTCTACCAGGGCTTCGAGGAGACCACGGTCGATCTCTACAGCGCGGTGCGGAACGGCTATCTCCAGCGCCGCGAGAACATGATCAAGAGCCCGTCGCCGTACTGAGTTAGATACACCGGCCTTCGCCCCGCCGCACCGTTCCCCGCAGTCTTCCCCTCCACCTGACGCGATGCGTGCAACTCCTGCCGTGTTTTTTTGTTGACAGGATTCGACGGGGCGCAATATGTTGGGGTCCGCTTGAGACACAGACACTACCTATATGCACGAGACTTCACAGCGCGCAGCTCAGAACGACGCCCTCGCGGCGCCCCCACCCGCCTTTCCCGGCTGAAGTAGGCCCGTCTCCGTGAATCGAGCAGGGTCGTGGTTTGGCCAGTTTTCTTTTATTAGGAGGAGCTCATGAGAGTCGCCCGGCGGTTCACCAGAGAAGGCCAGAGCCCGTACGCGGGGATCCAGTTCGATCAGCGAGTGTCGGAGATCAAGAACCCCGACGGCTCCACGGTCTTCCGCCAGGACGGAATCTCGGTGCCGGCCGGATGGTCCGGGGTGGCCACGGACATCCTCGCCCAGAAGTACTTCCGGAAGTCCGGGGTGCCGCAGTACGCGCCGGACGGCAAGCCGCTGCTGGATCGGGACGGCCGGCCGGTCCTGGGCGGTGAGCGGGACGCCCGCCAGGTCTTCCACCGGCTCGCCGGCTGCTGGATGCACTGGGGAGAGAAGTACGGCTACTTCGACACCCCCTCCGACGCCCGGGCCTTCTACGACGAGCTCTGCCACATGCTGGCGGCCCAGGTCGCGGCCCCGAACTCGCCGCAGTGGTTCAACACCGGCCTGCACTACGCCTACGGGCTCTCCGGCCCGGCCCAGGGCCACCACTACGTCGATCCGGACACCGGCGTCCTCACCCGCGCCAGCTCCGCCTACGAGCGGCCGCAGCCGCACGCCTGCCAGCCCTTTCACGCCCTGATCTCCACGCCCGAGGGACCCATCCCGATCGGGCAGATCGTGACCAAGAACCAGGTCGGCCTCGAGGTCTACGACGGGCGCGACGAGGGCGTCGGCACCACGCGGGTGGTGGCGGTCAGGGAGAACGGCGAGAAGGCGGTCTTCCGCATCGAGCTCCGCAACGGCGTGGCGGTCGAGGCCACCGGCGACCACCTGGTGTACGCGATCGCCAACGGCGTCGGCGCCTGGCGCCGGGTCGACGAGGTGGAGCCGGGCGCGGCGCTTCGCCTGTCCACGCGGACGGACGTGCGCCGGGACTCGTACCACACCGAGGTGGACGAGGCGGCGCTGGTCGGCTGGCTGCAGGCCGACGGCTTCGTGGGCCAGGACGGCCTCAGCACCGACCATAGCCTCGCCGTCGAGTTCACCACCATCGACAAGGACGAGCTCGACTTCATCGTCGAGCGGGTGCACCGCGTGTTCGACGGGGTGCACTACCACGTCCGCTCCATGGAGACGCGTACCCCGGGGCTCGACATCCACCGGATCCGCCTCTACGGCGAGCCGCTGCGGCCCTTCGTGGACAAGTACGGCCTGCTCCGCTCGAGCGCCGACCACGCGGTGCCGGCCATGATCCAGCGGGCCGGCCGCGACGCCCAGGCCGCCTACCTGCGCGCGCTCTTCCAGGCCCAGGGCACGGTGCGGCTGCGCTCGTACTGGGCCCGCCAGGCCGACGTCGCGCTCTCCACCATCTCGGCCGGGCTGGCGCACGGGGTGCAGGCCCTCCTGCTCAACATGGGCATCTACGCGAAGCTGGGGCGCGGCGCCGAGACCCGGGAGACCCGCCGCACGCCCTACGTCGTCTCGATCGTCCACGCGGAATCGCGGGCGCGCTTCCGGGACCTGATCGGCTTCATCTCCGACGACAAGCGCCAGAAGCTCGACACCGCCTGCTCCGACCAGTTCGCGGGCAAGAAGCTGCCCGCGCTGCGGGACGAGACGGTGGTGCGGGTGGAGTGCGTCGGCGTGCAGCCGGTGTTCGACATCCAGACCGAGAGCGGACAGTACCTGTCCAACAACGTCATCGTCCACAACTGCTTCATCCAGTCCGTCACCGACGACCTGGTCAACGACGGCGGCATCATGGACCTCTGGACCCGCGAGGCCCGCATCTTCAAGTACGGCTCGGGCAGCGGGACCAACTTCTCCAATCTGCGCGGGGCGAACGAGCCGCTCTCGGGCGGCGGCAAGTCCTCCGGCCTGATGTCGTTCCTGCGGATCGGCGACCGCGCGGCGGGCGCCATCAAGTCGGGCGGGACGACCCGGCGGGCCGCCAAGATGGTGATCCTCAACCTCGACCACCCGGACATCCTCACCTTCATCCGGTGGAAGGTGGTGGAGGAGCAGAAGGTGGCGGCGCTGGTCAGCGGCTCGCGCATGACCAAGCGGCGCCTCCAGGCGGTGCTGTCCGCGGTGCGCACCCCCGCCGGCGTCGAGGTCGATCCGCGCCAGAATCCGGCGCTGCGCTCCGCGGTGCGCGAGGCGCGCGCGGCCCTCGTACCCGAAGGCTACATCCAGCGCGTGCTGCTCCTGGCCGGCCAGGGCGTGCGCGAGATCCACTTCCCGGAGTACGACACCGACTGGGACAGCGAGGCCTACTACACGGTCTCCGGCCAGAACTCCAACAACAGCGTGCGCGTGCCCAACGCCTTCTTCGACGTGCTCGCGCGCCGCGGCCAGTGGGAGCTCAAGCGCCGCACCGACGGCAAGAGCGCGGGCGCGGTGCCCGCCGAGCAGCTCTGGGACGAGATCGCGCACGCGGCCTGGGCCTGCGCCGACCCCGGGGTGCAGTACGACACCACGATCAACGAGTGGCACACCTGCCCCGAGGACGGGCGGATCAACGCGAGCAACCCGTGCGTGACCGGCGAGACCCTGGTGGCCACCGCGGACGGCTGGCAGCGGATCGATGCGCTGGTCGGCAAGACCGCGCGCGTCATCGGCTCGGACGGCGAGCCCCACCTGGTGACCCGCATCTTCCCCACCGGCCACAAGCCGGTCTTCGATCTCCGGACGCGCCTCGGCTACCAGGTGCGGATCACCGGCGATCACAAGGTCCTCACGGTGGGCCGCGGCGACGTCGCGGTGGCCGACCTCACGGTGGGCAACCGCCTCACCCTCCGCGGCGCGGGCTTCGGCCGGCGCCGCCTCGCCACCGACCTGGCCCTGGGCGTCGGGGTGGCGGTGGCGGAGGGCTACCTGACGCAGTCGGTGGTCCGCGGTCACGCGCAGGAATCCCTCGTGCTCACCACCGACGCGGGCGAGTCTCCGATCCTGGCCGCGGTCGCCGACGCGGTGCACGCCGGGCGCGCCGCGCTCCAGGCGGTGGGCGGGCTCGGCCGCCAGGCGGGCAGCGGGGTGATCACCCGGACCGCGGCCACCGCGCGGCTCATGCTGAGCGAGGCCGCCGCGGTGGCGGTGTTCCGCGAGTTCGCGATCCTGGACGAGGGCGCCGCGTCCATCCGCTTCGCCCCCGCGATCTTCGAGCTGGACCGGGCGACCCTGGCCGCGGTGCTCCGCGGCC
>CAMLFJ010000017.1 GCA_946479205.1 uncultured bacterium
AGATCAGAGTGAGTGACTGGAGTTCAGACGTGTGCTCTTCCGATCTATCGAGAGCCATAACCACCCCTCCTTCATCGAGCCCTTTCAGGGCGCGGCCACCGGGGTGGGGGGCATCCTGCGCGACATCTTCACCATGGGCGCACGGCCCATCGCGGTCCTCGACTCCCTGCGCTTCGGCGATCCCGCCGACCCGCGCACGCGGCGCCTCATCCAAGGCGTGGTCTCCGGCATCGGCTGGTACGGCAACTGCTTCGGCGTCCCGAACCTGGGTGGCGAGGTCGGCTTCGCCCCGGAGTACGCGGGCAACCCGCTGGTCAACGCGATGGCGGTCGGGCTCGTGACCAAGCGCGGGATCTTCCGCGCGCGCGCCGAAGGCGCGGGCAACCCGGTGTTCTACGTGGGCGCCAAGACCGGGCGCGACGGCATCCACGGCGCCACCATGGCCTCGTCCACCTTCGACGAGACCGCGGAGGAGCGTCGCCCCACCGTGCAGGTCGGCGATCCGTTCACCGAGAAGCTGCTGCTCGAGGCCTGCCTGGAGGCCATGGCCACCGGGGCGATCGTCGGCATCCAGGACATGGGGGCGGCCGGGCTCGCGTGCGCCTGCTCGGAGATGCCGGCGCGCTCGAACATGGGGATGGAGATCGAGGCGTCCCGGGTGCCGCAGCGCGAGACCGGGATGACGCCCTACGAGATCATGCTGTCGGAGTCGCAGGAGCGCATGCTCCTGGTGGCGGCGCGCGGCCGGGAGGAGGAGATCCGGCGGACCTTCGCCAAGTGGGAGCTGGACGCCGTCGAGATCGGCACCGTGACCGATGACGGCCTGCTGCGCGTGCGCTTCCACGGGGCGGTCGTCGCCGAGGTGCCGGTGAAGGCGCTGGCCGACGAGGCCCCGGTGTACGAGAAGCCCACCGCTCGGCCCGGATGGCAGGACGCCCTCGAGGCGTTCGACCCGCTCGCCCGGCCCGCATCCCCCGACACGTCGGAAGCGCTCCTGGCGCTCCTGGCCTCGCCGGGCATCGCCTCCAAGGAGTGGGTGTACCGCCAGTACGACCAGCAGGTCGGGATCAACTCGCTGGTGCTCCCGGGCTCGGACGCGGGAGTCCTGCGCATCAAGGGCACCCGCACCGGTGTGGCGGTAACCACCGATTGCAATGCGCGCTTCGTCTATCTCGACCCGCGGGCGGGCGCGGCGATGGCGGTGGCGGAGGCCGCGCGTAACCTGTCCGTGAGCGGAGCGCGGCCACTCGGCCTCACCGATTGTCTGAACTTCGGCTCCCCGGAGCGCCCCGAGATCCTGTGGCAGTTCAAGGAGGCGGTGGCGGGGATCACCGAGGCCTGCCGCGCGCTGGAAATCCCCGTGGTAGGCGGCAACGTCTCCTTCTACAATGAGACCCTCGGTCAGGCGGTCCTCCCGACGCCGGTCATCGGGATGGCGGGGATCCTCGACGAGGCGGACGCGCGCTGCACCCAGTGGTTCGCCGAGGCGGGGGACCGGGTCGCCCTGCTCGGCCCGGACGCGGTGAGCCTGGGGGGGTCGGAGTGGCTGTGGGTGCGCGAGCGCACGGTGGCGGGGCGGCTGGCGCCGCTCGACCTGGCGGTGGAGCGGGCGGTGCAGGAGGCCTGTCGCGCGGCGATCGCCGCGCGCCTCCTCGGCTCGGCCCACGATTGCGCCGAGGGAGGGCTGGCGGTGGCGCTGGCCGAGGCGTGCGTGAGCGGACCGGGCCCGCTGGGGGCAGAGGTCGAGCTGGGATCGGGCGGCGGCCGCGCCGATCTGACGCTCTTCGGGGAAGGGCCGTCGCGCGTGGTGGTCTCGGTCAAGGCGGATCGAGCGCGCCACTTCGAGCAGCTGATGAGTGAGTTCCGGGTGCCGTGGCGCTTCATCGGACGGGTCGGGGGCGATCGGCTCCGGATCCGCGCGGGTGACGCGGGCCTGGTGGACCTGGACCTGAACCGCATCACGAGCGCGTGGAGGGGCGGCTTTGAGCGATATGTCAGCTGAGGCCACGACCATCGAGCTGGACGACGACAAGTTCCACGACGAGTGCGGGCTCTACGGCGTCTGGAATCACGCCGAGGCCGCCAACGTCGCGTACCTCGGTCTCTACGCGCTCCAGCACCGGGGGCAGGAATCCGCCGGCATCGCGTCCACCGACGGCGACCACTTCCAGGTCGAGAAGGCGATGGGCTGGGTCGCCGACGTGTTCAACCGCGATCGCCTCAAACGCCTCCCCGGCCATCGCGCGATCGGGCACGTGCGCTACTCCACCGCGGGCAGCTCCAACCTGCGCAACGCGCAGCCGATCACCGGCACCACCGCGCACGGGCCGGTGGCCATCGCGCACAACGGCAACCTCGTGAACGCGGAGGCGCTCCGGGAAGAGCTCGAGAAGGACGGCGCGGTCTTCCAGTCGTCGTCGGACACCGAGGTCATCCTGCACCTGCTCGCCCGGTCCGAAGGCGCCACCCTCGCCGAGCAGCTCGCCCGCGCGCTGACCCGGGTGCGCGGCGCCTACACCCTGTTGCTGCTGACCCCGGATTCGGTCATCGGGGTGCGCGATCCCTCCGGCTTCCGTCCGCTGACCCTGGGCCGCCTGGACGACGCCTGGGTGCTCGCCTCCGAGACCTGCGCGCTCGACCTCATGGAAGCCAAGGTGGAGCGCGACGTGGAGCCGGGCGAGATCCTGGTGATCGACGAGCAGGGCCTCACCTCGCTCAAGCCCTTCCGTCCGGCCCAGCGGCTGCAGTGCGTGTTCGAGTACGTCTACTTCGCGCGCCCGGACTCGGTGCTGTGGGGCCGGAACGTGCACGCGGTGCGCAAGGCCCTCGGCCACCAGCTCGCCCGGGAGTACCCGGTGGTGGCCGACCTGGTCATCGCGGTGCCCGACTCGGGGGTGGGGGCGGCGCTCGGTTTCTCGGAGGAATCGGGGCTGCCCTATGACGTCGGCCTCGTCCGCAATCACTACGTCGGCCGCACCTTCATCGAGCCGCAGCAGGGCATCCGCCACTTCGGGGTCAAGGTGAAGCTCAACCCGAACCGCGAGGTCCTCGACGGCAAGCGGGTCGTCGTCATCGACGACTCCATCGTCCGCGGCACCACCAGCCGCAAGATCGTGAAGATGATCCGGGCCGCCGGCGCGCGCGAGGTGCACGTGCGCATCTCCTCGCCGCCGATCCAGTGGCCCTGCTACTACGGCATCGACACGCCCACCCGGCGTGAGCTGATCGGCTCGAGCCACAAGGTCGAGGAGATCCAGCGCTATCTCGGCGCGGACTCGCTCGGCTACCTCTCGCTCGAGGGGATGCTCAAGGCCACCGGGTCGGATCCGGATCATTTCTGCCACGCGTGCTTCACGGGCCAGTACCAGGTAGGCTTCGAGTCCGAGGAACTGGCGCAGCTCAAGCTGTTCGACTCGTAAGGACTATGGACCCCCTGACGTATCGGGCCGCCGGCGTGGACATCCGAGCCGGCGACGAGGTTGTGCGCCGGATCGGCCCTCTGGCCGCGTCCACGCTTCGCCCTGAAGTGCTGGGCGGCCTCGGAGCCTTCGCCGCCTTCTGCCGCGTCCCGTTCGGCCTGCAGGATCCGGTGCTCGTCGCCTCCACCGACGGGGTGGGCACCAAGCTCAAGATCGCGGTGATGGCGGACCGGCACGACACGATCGGTCTCGACCTGGTCGCGATGGGCGTCAACGACGTGATCGTGCACGGCGCCGAGCCCCTCTTCTTCCTCGACTACCTGGCCGTCCACAAGGTCGAGCCCGACAAGATCGAGGCGATCGTGAGCGGCATCGCGGCGGGCTGCCGCCAGGCCGGCTGCGCGCTCGTGGGCGGCGAGACCGCCGAGATGGGGGGCCTCTACGCGCCGGGGGAGTACGACCTGGCCGGCTTCGCGGTGGGGGTGGCCGAGCGCTCCGGCCTGATCACCGGCGAGCACGTCACCGCCGGGGATCGCGTCCTGGGGCTGGGCTCCTCGGGTCTCCACTCGAACGGCTACAGCCTGGCGCGCGAGGCGGTCTTCGGGCGCATGGGTCTGAAGCTCGGCGACCCCATCCCCGGGGTCGGGCGGAGCGTGAGCGACGAGCTGCTCGAGCCGACCCGCATCTACGTCAAGCCGGTGCTCGAGCTGATCCGGTCGGTGCGGGTGCGGGCGATGGCGCACATCACGGGCGGCGGCATCTCCGAGAACCTCCCGCGCGTGCTGCCCGACCAGCGGCGCGCCCGGATCGATCCCCGCGCATGGCCCCAGCCGCCGATCTTCGCGGCGATCCAGCGCGCGGCCGCGGTGGACGACGCCGAGATGCGGCGCACCTTCAACATGGGGATCGGCTTCGTGGTCGTGGTCGCGCCCGAGGCCGCGGCCGCGGCCACGCGGGCCCTCGAGGCCCAGGGCGAGCGGGTGTACGCGATCGGCGAGATCGTGCCGGGCGCGCGCGGGGTGGAGTATGTCTGAGCCGCTGCGGGTGGGCGTGCTCGCGTCCGGCCGCGGCTCCAACTTTCGCGCGCTGGCCCTGGCCGCCGCGGACGGGCGCATCCCGGCTGCGGTGGTCGTGCTCGTGACGGATCGCCCGGGGGCGGGCGCGCTCGCGGTCGCGCGCGAGCTCGGGATCGAAGCGGTCGTGCTCGAGCCGGCGCAGCATCCCTCGCGCGAGGCGCACGAGAAGGCGGCGATCGCGGCGCTGGAGGAGCGGCGCGTCGGGCTGGTGTGCCTCGCCGGCTACATGCGGCTCCTGAGCGCGGGCTTCGTCGGCCACTTCCGCGGGCGCCTTCTGAACATCCACCCCTCGCTGCTGCCCGCTTTCCCGGGCCTTCACGCGCAGCGCCAGGCCCTCGAGCACGGGGCCCGTGTCTCGGGCGCCACCGTGCACTTCGTGGACGACGGGGTGGACACCGGCCCCATCGTGCTGCAGGCGGCGGTGCCGGTGCGGCCGGACGATACCGAGGCCACCCTCGCGGACCGGATCCTGGTCGAGGAGCACCGGCTCTACCCGGAGGCGGTCCGGCTCTTCGCGCTGGGGCGGCTCGAGATCCACGGCCGCCTCGTGCGGATCAGGGAGACCCCATGACTCGAGTGCGACGCGCCCTTCTCAGCGTGCACGACAAGACCGGCGTGGTGGAGTTCGCGCGCGGCCTCGCCGGCCTCGGCGCCGAGATCCTGTCCACCGGCGGGACCGCCAAGCTGCTGCGCGACTCCGGCGTCCCGGTGGTGGACGTGGCCGAGGTCACCGGCTTCCCCGAGATGCTCGACGGCCGCGTGAAGACGCTCCATCCGGGCGTGCACGGCGGCATCCTGGCCCGCCGTGAGCGACCCGAGCACCTGGCCGCGCTCGAGCGGCACGGCATCCGGCCGATCGACCTGGTCGCGGTGACGCTCTATCCCTTCGAGCAGACGGTGGCGCGCCCGGGCGTGTCGCTCGAGGACGCGATCGAGAACATCGACATCGGCGGGCCCAGCATGATCCGGGGCGCGGCCAAGAACCACGCGCACGTGGCGGTGATCACGGATCCCGGCCAGTACGCGCCGGTGCTGGACGAGCTGCGGCGCGGCGCGGGAGCCCTGTCCGACGCCACGCGCTTCCGGCTGGCCTTCGAGGCGTTCCGGCGCACCGCCCAGTACGACGCGGCGATCGCGGCCTACCTGCGCGAGCCGGGCGCGACCGGGCGGCCCGCCGCGGTGCCCGCGACCGGCTTTCCCGAGCGCCTGCCCGCGGAGGGTGTGCTCGCCCAGACGCTGCGCTACGGCGAGAACCCGCACCAGGCGGCCGCGTTCTACCGCCCGTCCTCGGGCGCATTTGGGGTCCCGTCCGCGGGCGCGCTCGGCCTGAGCGCGGCGACCCAGCTCCACGGTCCCGAGCTCTCGTACAACAACCTGCTCGACTGGTCGGCCGCGCTCGGGCTGCTGCTCGAGTTCGACGATCCGGCCGCGGTGGTGATCAAGCACACCAATCCCTGCGGGGTGGCCACCGGCCAGAGCGCGGGCGAGGCGGCGCGCCGAGCCAAGGCCTGCGACCCGGTCTCCATCTACGGCGGCATCGTGGGGCTGAACCGGACGGTGGACCTCGAGGTGGTGAAGGAGCTCTCCGGCATCCTGCTCGAGATCCTCTTCGCCCCCGCCTACGAGCCGGACGCGCTGGAGGAGATCCGCCGGACGAAGAAGAAGTGCCGGGTGTTCCAGCTCCCGTGCGCGCGCGCCGACTATCCGGCGCGGAGCCAGGAGATCCGGAGCGTCTGGGGCGGGGTGCTGCTCCAGGAGGCCGATCTCGTCGATCTCGATCCGGCCGCGCTCACCGTCGTCTCGAAGCGGCCGCCCACCGAGGCGGAGCTGCGCGGGCTGCGCTTCGGCTGGCGCGTGGCCAAGCACGCCAAGTCCAACGCGATCGTGCTCGCCACCGCCGACCAGGTCGTCGGGGTGGGGGCCGGGCAGATGAACCGGGTGGACTCGGCGCGCATCGCGGTCATGCGCGCGCGAGAGCTGGGGCTCGAGACCAAGGGCTCGGTCTGCGCCTCCGACGCGTTCTTCCCGTTCCGCGACGGGCTCGACGTGGTGGCCAAGGCGGGCGCCACCGCGGTCATCCATCCGGGCGGCTCGGTCCGCGACGCGGAGATCGTGGCGGCCGCCGACGAGCACGGCATGGCCATGGTGGTGTGCGGGATTCGCCATTTCAAGCACTAGTCCTCCGCCGGAACGGGTCTTCACGCTGCGGGAGCTGACGCGGCTCCTGCGTCTGTCCCCCAAGCGCCGCTCGCAGCTCCGGCGTCTCGGGCTGCTGCGCGACGATCCGGGCGGCCTGCGCTTCCGCGAGCTGGTCTCGGTGCGCGCGGCCGCGAACCTCCTGGAGAGCGGGGCGAGCGTGCGCCAGGTGCGCGCCGCCCTCGACGGGGCGCGGCGGTTCGCCCCCGGGGTGCGGACCCCGCTGGCCGAGCTGCGCCTGGTGGTCCGCGACCGCCAGGTGGTGGTCGAGCAGGACCGCCTGCGGCTCGATCCGGGCACGGGCCAGACCCTGCTCGCTTTCGAGACCGGGGACCTCGAGCAGGAGACCCGGGAGACGCTGCTGACCGGGATGGTGCGGCCGCTCATCCCGCCCGCCGACGCCGCCGAGGTGTGGTTCCAGCGGGCGTCGGAGTGGGACGGCGACCCGGAGCGCTGGGAGTCCGCGGTGGACGCCTACGAGCGCGTGCTCGACATGGATCCGGGGTACGCGGCGGCCTGGAACAACCTGGGCCTCCTCCATCACCGCATGGGCCAGTACGAGCGGGCGGGGGAGTGCTACCGGGCCGCGCTCGAGGCCGACGAGAGCTGCTGCCAGGCCTCGTTCAACCTGGGCTCGCTCCACGAGGACCTGGGTGATTTCCCGGTCGCGGTGACCTGGTACCGGCGCGCGCTCGAGATGGACGCCGACTACGCGGACGCCCACTTCAATCTGGCGGGCGTGCTCGCCAAGACGGGGCGGGCCGAGAGCGCGGCGGTGCACTGGCGCCGTTACCTCGAGCTGGACCTGGGCAGCCCGTGGGCCAAGATCGCGCGCGCGCACCTGGAGGAGGGCGCCGAGCCCTCCGGTGCCGACCCGGAGGCCGACGAGTGACCGACGTGCTCCTGGTGGGCGGCGGGGGGCGCGAGCACGCGCTGGCCTGGAAGCTCGCGCAGAGCCCGCGCCTGGGTCGCATGATCGCGGCCCCCGGCAATCCCGGCATCGCCGCCCACGCTCGCTGCCTTCCGGTGAAAGACACCGCGGTTGATGAACTGGTTCATCTCGCGCGCGAGGAGAGGCCCGACCTGGTGGTGGTGGGGCCCGAGGTGCCGCTGGCGATGGGCCTCGCCGACCGGCTCCGCGCGGCCGGCTTCGCGGTCTTCGGGCCGAGCGCAGCGGCGGCCCGGCTCGAGAGCTCGAAGGCCTTCTCCAAGGATCTGATGGCCCGCCACGGCGTGCCGACCGCGCGCTTCCGCACGCTGCGCGACGCGGCGGCCGCCCGGGCCTACTGCCGCGAGCTGGGCGCGCCCCTGGTGGTGAAGGCCGACGGGCTCGCCGCGGGCAAGGGCGTCATCGTGTGCCGCTCGCTCGAGGAGGCCGACCGCGCGCTCGCCCTCTGCTTCGACGAGCGCGCCTTCGGCGACTCCGGCCTGACGGTGGTCGTGGAGGAGTTCCTCGAAGGCGAGGAGGCCTCCTTCTTCGCGCTCGCCGACGGCGCGGCGGTGCTCCCGCTCGTCGCGGCCCAGGACCACAAGACGGTCTTCGACGACGACCGGGGGCCCAATACCGGTGGCATGGGCGCCTACTCGCCGGCGCCGGTCATGAGCCCGGCGATGGAGGACCGCGTCATGGCCGAGATCGTGCGGCCGGTGATCGCGGCGATGGCCAAGGAGGGCGCGCCGTACACCGGCGTGCTCTTCGTCGGCCTGATGATCACGCGCGAGGGGCCGAAGGTCATCGAGTTCAACTGCCGCTTCGGCGACCCGGAGTGCCAGGCGATCATGCCGCGCCTCGAGGACGACCTGCTCGCCCTGCTCGAGGCCGCCGCCACCGGCGGAGGGCTCCCCGCCACCCTCGCGTGGAGCCCGGGGACGTCGGTCTGCGTGGTGATGACCTCCGAGGGCTATCCCGGCCGCTACGAGACGGGCCGCCCCATCACGGGGGTGCCGACGGCCGCCGCACGGCCCGGCGTCAACGTCTTCCACGCGGGCACCGCGATGGCGGGCGACACGCTCGTCACCGCGGGGGGCCGTGTGCTGGGCGTGCAGGCCTCGGGCGCGGACGTGGCCGGCGCCATCCGCGCGGCCTACGCCGCCGTCGACCACATCCGCTTCGACGGCGCGCACTACCGCCAGGATATCGGTCATCACGCCCTGAGACGGATCGGGTGAGCACGCCGACGATCTCGACCCGCGTCGTCGCGGTGGACCCCGTGAAGCCCGATCCGTCCGTGATGCGCGCGGCCGGCGCGCGCATCGAGGCGGGCGGGCTCGTGGCCTTCCCCACCGAGAGCTTCTACGGCCTGGGCGCCGACGCGCTCGACGCGGCCGCGATCGCGCGCGTGTTCGAGATCAAGGGCCGGCCGGACGACAAGCCCATTCTCGTGCTGGTGGACGGCATCGACATGGTGACGGAGCTGGCCGCCGGCAGCTCCGACGGGGCGCGCGCCCTCATGGCCCGCCACTGGCCGGGCGCGCTCACGCTGGTGCTCCGCGCCTCCGCGCGCGTGCCCGCCGGGCTCACCGGCGGTACCGGCACCGTGGGCGTGCGGCTCCCCGGACACGCGGTGGCGCGCGCCCTCGTCACCGCGGCGGCCCGCCCGGTCACCGCGCCGAGCGCCAATCCGACCGCGGCGGCTCCGCCGCGAACCGCGGGCGATGTCCGCGGGTACTTCGGCGGGCGGGTGGAGCTGATCCTGGACGGCGGGACCACCGCGGGCGGCGCGGGCTCCACCGTCGCGGACTGCACGGTCTGGCCTCCCCGCATCCTGCGCCAGGGCCCGGTGGTCGTGGAGGCCGCGTGCGGATAACCGGCGTGATCCAGGCGGGCGGCCGGAGCACCCGCATGGGCGGCCGGCCGAAGGCCCTGCTGGAGCTGGGCGGCCGGCGCATCATCGACCGCGTCGCGCATGTCGTCCGGCAGGTCGCCGACGATCTGCTGCTGGTGACCAATACCCCGGACCTCTACGCCTCGCTCGGCTTGCCGATGGTGCCCGACGTGTTCCCGGATGGCGGCTCGCTCGGCGGCATCTACTCGGGCCTGCTCGCCGCGTCCGGCGACGCCGCCTTCACGGTCGCGTGCGACATGCCGTTCCTGATGCCGGAGGTGGCGCGCCTCGTCACCGAGCGGGCGGGCGAGGCGGACGTGATCGTCCCGCGGGTCGGCGAGCAGTGGGAGACGCTCCACGCCTGCTACGGCAAGGCCTGCCTGGCCCCGATCGAGACGCGGCTGCGCGCGGGGCGCCTCAAGATCGTCGGCTTCTACGACGACGTGCGCGTGCTCAGCATCCCGGCGAGCGAAGTCGCCCGCTACCGCGCGCCCGAGGTGGTGTTCATGAACGTCAACACCCCGGAGGAGCTCGAGATGGCGCGCGTGCTCCTCCCCGCGCTGGAGCCGGGCGCCGCCTGATGGACGCGCGCGTCGAGGGGCTCGGGCTCGGGTCGATCCAGGAGATCAACGCGCTGCCGCGCGAGGTCGTGGAGGCGCTGTACGCGCGGCTGGTGCCCGACGAGCTGCTCGATCGCTTCGCCATCGATCCGCAGACCTTCTGCGACAAGGCGGGGGCGCGCCTGGTGCGGGTGACCGCGCCGGCGGACCAGCCGTGGGCGCGCGTGGAGGTGCGCTCGAGCCCGGAGGACCGCGATCCCGCGCTGCTGGTGGACGTGGAGATGTCGCCGCTCTCGGTGCCGGAGCTCGCGTTCGTGCAGATCACCGACCCCGCGGGCGCCCGCTACGCGATCGACCGCGACCCGGACGGGCGCGACACGCTCTTCGGCACCAGCTGCCGCAACATCGAGGAGGAGCGCCGCGCGATGCGGGGCGGCCTCGCCCCCGGCCAGGTGCGCCAGGGCCTGCGCCTGCTCTCCCGGGTGCTCGACGCGATGGAGGGCTTCTGCGCCCTCATCGGCAAGGAGATCTACCTCATCGAGCCGCTCTTCTATCACTCCGCGATCCTCTACGAGCGCCGCGGCTGCGGCTACCTGGTGGGCCGCGACGTGATGGAGGCCATCCACGCCGGCTTCCGCGAGGGCGGTCCGCTGCTGAAGGCGCTCGACGCCTCGTCCGACTTCCGCGCGCCGGAGGCCGCCCGCACCGTGCGAGGCCGGAGCTGGGCGATCCACGACGGGGTGGGCGACGGGCTCTGGGCCGGCGGGGCGGTGGGCGGGGTGAAGATGTACAAGGCGGCCGGCCGGAAGGCGGGGATCAATACCTTCCCGGGGGCGATCTACTGAGCGAGACCGCCGGGATATACTGTCCCGGTGAAGCGCCCGAAGCCGATCCACGCAAAAGTCCGCAAGCCGATGCCCGCCAAGCCCCCGAAGGTGGAGATCCCGAAGACGGTGTACCGGCGCCGGCCCAAGCACCGCCGCGCCGCGGGGGGCGAATCGTGACGGCCGCCACGACGGCCGCGATCGTCCACTACCACGAGATCAGCCTCAAGCGGGGCAACCGGCCGCTCTTCCTCCGCCAGCTCCACCAGAACCTGCTGCGCGCGATCGAGGACCTCGGGCCGGTGGACCTCGTCCAGCTCTCCGGGCGCGTCATGCTCGACCTCTCGCGCCACCCCGACCCGCGGCTTCTGCCCGAGCGGCTCGCGCGGGTCGCGGGCGTGGCCAACTTCGCCCTCGCGATCCGCACCGGGGTGTCCCGCGAGGCGCTGCGGGCCGCGGTCGAGCAGGCGATCGCCGGCCGCGCCTTCGGCTCCTTCCGGATCACCGCGCGCCGCGCGTTCAAGACGTTCCCGATGACCTCGGTGGAGCTCAACCGCGACCTGGGCGCCCACGTGCTCGCGCGGCGGCCCGACGTCCGCGTGAGCCTCGAGCATCCGGAGCTGAACGTGCGGGTCGAGGTGCTGCCCGACGAGGCCTTTGTCTACTGCGATCCGCTGCCCGGCGCGGGCGGGCTGCCGGTGGGCACCGGCGGGACGGTGGCGGCCCTGCTCTCGGGCGGCATCGACTCCCCGGTGGCCGCGTGGCGCCTCATGCGCCGCGGCTGCCGCGTGGTCTTCGTGCACTTCCACAGCGCGCCCTACCTGCCGGACCTCTCGCGGGGCAAGGCCCGCGAGCTCGTGGCGCGCCTCACCCAGTGGCAGTACCACTCGCGCCTCTTCATCGTGCCCTTCGGGGAGATCCAGCGCGAGGTCGTGCTGGCGGTGCCGCCGCCCTTCCGGGTGGTGGTCTACCGGCGCCTCATGGTGCGCATCGCGGAGCGCCTGGCCCGCCACGCGGGAGCCCTGGCCCTCGTGACCGGGGAGAGCCTGGGGCAGGTGGCCTCGCAGACGCTCCACAACCTGACCCGCATCGACGACGTGGCCGGGATGCCGATCCTCCGGCCGCTCATCGGCATGGACAAGCTCGAGATCACCGCGCAGGCCCACGCCCTCGGAACCTACGAGATCTCCATCGAGCCGGACGCCGATTGCTGCACGCTCTTCACCCCGCGACATCCCGCCACCCGGATCGAAGCCGACGCGATCGCGGCCCTGGAGGCGCGGCTCGACCTCGAGCGCCTCGTCACCCAGGGCGTGGAGGCGGCGGAGCAGGAGCTGTTCGAGTTCCCGGCGGGCGCGGGCCCGTACCCGGCGCGCGGCGCGGCCCGCCGCCCGCTGACGGAGCCCGTCCCCGAGTGACCGCCGCCCTGACCTTCCTCGGAGGCGCCGGCGGCACCGTCACCGGCTCCAAGCACCTGCTCGAGAACGGGGACAGCCGCGTGCTGCTGGACTGCGGCCTCTTCCAGGGCCTGAAGGAGCTGCGCCGGCGCAACTGGGCAGCGCCGCCGGTGGAGCCACGCACCCTCGGCGCGGTGATCCTGAGCCACGCCCACATCGACCACTCGGGCTACCTGCCGCGGCTCTGCCGCGACGGCTTCACCGGGCCGATCTACTGCACGCCGGGCACGTCCGATCTGCTCCAGGTCATGCTGCCGGACGCGGCCCATCTCCAGGAGGAAGAGGCCGCGTTCGCGAATCGGCACCGCACCAGCAAGCACGAGCCGGCGCTGCCGCTGTACACGATCGCGGACGCGGAGCGCGCGCTCGCCCTCGTGAAGCGCGTGGACTTCGGCCGCCCGTTCACCGCCGCGCGCGGGATCGAGGCGCGGTTCACCCCGTCGGGCCACATCCTGGGCGCGGGGCTCGTCGCCTGCGAGCTCGGCGGCCGCCGCCTCGTCTTCTCCGGCGATCTCGGCCGCTACGACGTGCCGATCATGGTGGATCCGGAGCCGGTGGCGGAGGCCGACGTGCTGCTGGTCGAGTCCACCTACGGCAACCGCGTGCATCCCGCCGACGATCCGGCCGACCGGCTCACCGCGGCGGTGCGCCGCGCGGTGGATCAGACGGGCTGGCTGCTCATTCCCGCCTTCGCGGTGGGACGCTCGCAGGAGATCCTCTACGACCTGCGCGAGCTCGAGACGCGCGGGGCGATCCCGAGCCTCCCGGTCTTCCTCGACAGCCCCATGGGGATCCAGGCCACCGCGATCTACGCGGCCCACACCGAGGAGCACGACGCCGCGCTCGCCCGGGTGGAGGCGGGCGGCACCGCGCCCTTCGCCCCGCGGCGCTTCACGCTGTCGCGCACGGTGGACGATTCCAAGCGCCTGAACGAGACCGCGGGGCCCGGCATCATCGTGGCGGGCAGCGGCATGGCCACCGGCGGCCGCATCCTCCATCACCTCAAGCGCCTGCTGCCCGACCCGAAGACCACCGTGCTCTTCGTCGGCTATCAGGCCGCGGGCACGCGGGGACGGTTGCTGAAGGACGGCGCCCGCGAGATCAAGATGCTCGGCGTGACGATCCCGGTGAACGCCACCATCATGATCAGCGACGCCTACTCCGCCCACGCCGATCGCGAGGAGATCCTGCGCTGGCTCGGCGGGTTCAAGCGGCCGCCCGGCATGACCTACATCGTCCACGGCGAGGCCGAGGCGGCGGACGCGCTGCGGGAGGCCATCGTGAGCCGCCTCGGGTGGAACGCGACCGTCGCCCAGGACGGCCAGCGCGTGACGCTCTGAGCGCGCCCGGCCCCTCCTGGGCGTACCGCGTGGTCCGGGCGCTGGCCCGGCTCCTCGCCGCGATCTTCTATCACCGGGTGGACGTGATCGGCGCCGAGCGCATCCCGCGCACCGGGCCGCTCATCGTGGCCGCCAACCACCACAACGCGCTCGTGGACGGCGTGCTGCTGCTCTCCGCGCTGCCCCGGCGGCTCGTGTCGGTGGCCAAGGCGCCGCTCTTCTCCAATCCGCTGATCGGCCCGTTCCTCCGCCTGATCGGGGCCCTCCCGGTGCACCGCCGCCAGGACGGCGGCACCGACCCGGCGCGCAACGATCGCCTCTTCGCCGCCTCCACCGCGACCCTGGGCCGCGGGGACGCGATCCTGATCTTTCCGGAGGGTGTGAGCCAGCCCGAGCCGACGCTGATGCCGCTCCGGACCGGCGCCGCGCGGATGCTGCTGGCCGCCGAGGCGGACACGATCGGGCCGGTGACGCTGCTGCCGGTCGGCCTCATGTTCCACGAGCCGGGCACCTTCCGGACCGGCTGGGCGCTGATCGCGGTGGGGGAGCCGGTGGAGACCGCGGACCTGGTGGCGCTCGCGCGGACCGAGCCCGAGGAAGCGGCGCGCCGCCTCACCGCCCGGCTCGGCGAGGCGATGCGCGGCCTGATCGCGGAGGTGGACGATCGCGAGACGCTCCGGCTGGTCGAGCACGCGGAGCGGCTCTCGCGCGAGGAGCGCGACGGAGGCGCCCCGCGGGACGCGGCCGCGAGCGCCGAGTGGCGGCGCCGCGCCACGCGCGCCTATCGCTATCTCATCGACCGCGACCCGGCCGGGCTCGCGCTCCTCCGGGGGCTGGTGGATCGCTACGTCAAGGACGTGGAGGACGCCCGGCTCGGCACCGCGGTCGGGCTCAGGCCGCCGGGGGCGCGCGTGGTGCTGCCCTATGCGGTGCGCCAGCTCGCGATGCTGCTGGGCGGCCTGCCGCTCGCGCTCTGGGGACTCCCCAGTCATGCGGTACCGTACTGGCTCACGTGGGTGGCGGCGCGGCTCCTGCGACCCGAGCC